>NZ_QAIQ01000205.1 GCF_003061105.1 Arthrobacter sp. HMWF013 | reverse complement strand
GCGCCTACGCGTGCGGAAGCGGCCGAGAGGGGGTTAGTCATCCATTCAGCATAATGGCCGGACAGCCCGTGCCTGGCAGTGGACTGCCATCCCCGTCAGGGTTCCATGCCGTTGCTGGGATATATTACAGAGCATGCTTTACATCAGTGTTCCGCTCGGCAAGCTGGTCCGCCGGGTGTCCCGGCTCAGGGGTGGCGGGTCCGCCCTGCCTGGTCTGGTGGTCGAAAAAATCGATCCCGGCTTTATGAAGCGGACACTCTCCACCCTCCCCCACGGTGTTGCCGTGGTCAGCGGAACCAACGGAAAAACCACTACCACCAAGATGGTGGTTGAGCTCCTGGAGAGCCAGGGCCTGAAGGTTTTCACCAACCGCACCGGCAGCAATTTCACCCGTGGCGTGGCAGCTGCACTGCTGGGCGAGGTGGACTGGCGCGGCCGCCTGCAGGCAGACGTTGCCGTCCTCGAGCTCGACGAGGCCCACGCCGTGCACTTCGTCAACAGTGTCCCGCCCCGGTACTGCCTCCTGCTCAACGTCCTGCGGGACCAGCTGGACCGTTTCGGCGAGATCGACAAGACGGCCCAGCTCCTCCAGCACGTTGCCGGCAAAACCACCGGAACAGTGGTGCTGAACCGGGAAGACCCGCGGGTGGCACGCATTGCGGAGACCCTGACCGGGCAGCAGGTCCACTATTTCGGACTCGACGATTCCCTGTTGAGCACATTCCCGAACGACGACGATATGCGGGCGGCGCCGGGGAGTCCCCTCCCCGCAGCCCTCCCGGAAAAGCCGCACGCCGACGTCGTACTCCGCAAGGTTGGGCCGGACACCGCTGATTTTGAGTACGACGGCGTTACGGTCACCACCGCGATGAAGCTCCGCGGCGTCTACAACATCTTTAATGCCGCTGCCGCTCTTGCCCTCGCCCGCAGCATCTGCGGTTCCGGTGCCGCGACTGCCGACCACGGCACCCTGCTCACGGCACTGTCGCAGGTTGAACCCGCCTTCGGCAGGGGCGAGAGCCTGGTGGTGGACGGCCAGCCCCTGGACCTGGTGCTGGTCAAGAACCCCAGCGGCTTCCGGCTGGGACTCAAGTCCTTTGCCGCCGGCGGCTACGCCACGATGATCGCCATCAATGACAACTACGCTGACGGCCGGGACATGTCCTGGCTGTGGGATGTGGAATTTGATTCGCTCCGCGACGGCGGCGTGGACCAGCTGACAGGGTCGCGCGCCTATGACATGGCGCTGCGGCTGCAGTACGACAACGTGCCAATCGGCGCCGTTGAGCCGGACATAGCCCCCGCCCTGGCCGCCTTCATCCGCGAGGCCAAAGGCAAACCGAAGCGGGTTTTCTGCACCTACACAGCCATGCTGGCCATCCGCCGCGAGCTGTCCAAAATCACCACAGTCGAGGTGGTCTCATGACCGAGGAATCACCGGTCTCCCGGGCCGGCAAGGGCAACAGCAAGGGCAACAGCAAGGGCACCATCCGGATCCTGCAGCTCTATCCGCGGGACATGAACATCTACGGCGACTGGGGCAACGCCCTGGTTCTGAAGCGGCGCCTCCAGTGGCACGGCTACACGCCTGAACTCCTGGAGTACAACCCGGGCGACGACTTCCCGGCGGACGTTGACATCATCGTCGGCGGCGGCGGCCAGGACAGCGGCCAGCTGATCATCCAGGAGGATCTTCAGCTCCGCGCCGGCACCCTGACGGAACTGGCTGAGGATGGTGCCCCCATGCTGGTCATCTGCGGCCTGTACCAACTGTTCGGTCGCTTCTTCAAAACACGCCTCGGGACGGTCATTCCGGGCATCGGCATCCTCGATGTCGAGACCCAGGGCACTGACGAACGCCTGATCGGGAACGTCAGGGTTTCGACGCCGGAATTCGGCGAAGTGCTGGGGTACGAGAACCACAGCGGGCAGACGACGCTCGGAAGCGGTGTCCGGCCGCTGGGTACCGTGGCCAAGGGAACAGGCAACAACAGCAAGGACGGCCAGGAAGGGGCGCGCTACAAGAACGTGGTGGCCAGCTACCTGCACGGATCATTGCTGCCGAAGAACCCTGCCATCGCAGACTTCCTCATCAGGACTGCCGCGGAACGAAAATTCGGAACCTTTGACCCTGGCACGCCGGACGACCACTACGCCCTCCTGGCCCGCGAACACGCCGCCCGCCGCCCACGCTGAACACGCTGCTCAGGGTTCCCTGGTGATCAGGAGCTCATGCGCTCCGGCCGCCGCGGCGCCCATCGATTCCACCACCGTGGCGGTCCGCGCACGCGTCGCGGCGTCAGCCTCGGGGGTGGCGCACACACCCTGCGGAGCATCGGAGGCCACGGAGCACCAGCGGTACGGATCGCGGACGATCACCGAAGGTGCCCAGGCCAGGTCCGACGCCGCCCACTTGCCGGCGGTGTCCTGGCTGAACTGTGCCCTCACCAGCAGTCCCTCGTTGTTGACCACGTACCACGGTGACAGCTCGGTGACCCCGTTGCCCAGCCCGTACACGATCCAGGTGCCCTTGTAGTTTTCGATGGGCAGCACGGAGTGGGTGTGGTGGCCGTAGACCATGGTGAACTGGCCGCTGTCCACCAGTGCGTGGGCTACCTCCACCTGCTGGACGTTGGCTTCGCTGACGTACTCCTCCCCTGCGTGCATGGCGGCCAGTACGATGTCAGCTCCCAGCGCCCTTGCCTTCACGGCCTTGGCAATCATGGCGGGCGCGTCCAGCAGGTCCACCTGCCACCCGTATTCGGGCAACAGTCCGTTCAGGCCGTAGGTTCCGCTGATGATGGCTATCCTGGCGGCCTCCGTCTGCAGGATCAGGATGCCCTGCGATTCCAGTTCGGTCCGGTAGGAACCGGTGTGTTTGAGGCCGGCCGCATCCAGGGCATCAAGGGTGCGCAGGACACCGTCTGTGCTGCGGTCGATCGTGTGGTTGCTGGCGGTGGTGCAGGCCTGGTAGCCGACCCCCTTGGCCGCCGTGATGATCTGCGGTGGAACGTTGAAGGACGGATAGGCGGAGAAGGGCCCCTCCGGCCCCGCCACCGGAGTCTCCTGGTGGCAGATGGCCAGGTCGCTGTGCTGGATGTACCGGCGCTGGCCTTCCAGCAGCGGCCCAAAGTCCAGCCCGGATTTCCCTGCCGCGGCGGCGTCATCATGGGCCTGCTGCCAGAGCTGGGCGTGGACCAGCATGTCACCGGTGACCAGCACGGAGGTGCAGCGCAGCGTGGGGCAGGCCGGACCCGCTCCCGGCGTCGGGGTGGGTGTTGGTGTGGGCACAACCGCCGGTGAGGCGCCCGGCCGCCCCCCGGCGGACTCCCTGGCCGTCGTTCCGGAGGGTGTGCTCCCGTTCTGTTCGGCCACGAGGCCGCAGCCGGCGAGTACCGCCGCGAGCATACCCGCAAGAGTAATTGCCGGCAGTGCAGCCCTGATCCGACGGGCAGCACCGCCTCCTTTGTTCCCCATACGCGCCATTGTAGGTTCGGTGAGGGCGCCAGGTGCGGATCTCCGGGCGTTGAGAAGCCTGCGCCGGTATGAAAGGTTTGCCTGATGACGAATCCGCTCCTTAGCCCCAGCCCGCTACCCTACGGGCTGCCGCCATTTGCCCAGCTCAGCCCGTCCCATTACGCCGAGGCCGTGGACGCGGGCCTGGCTGAACATCTGGCTGAAATCCAGGCCATCGTGGCCAGCGCGGCGCCGGCCAACTTCGACAACACTGCCGTGGCCATGGAGCGGGCAGGCCAACTGCTCCAGCGGGCCGCGGCGTCC
>NZ_QAIQ01000204.1 GCF_003061105.1 Arthrobacter sp. HMWF013 | reverse complement strand
TTCCTGGGCGGCCTTGGCAGCTGCGTCCGCGTCCGCCTTGGCTTTTTCCTCTGCGGCTTTTGCGTCCGCCGCGGCCTTCGCCGCCGCATCGGCGGCAGCGTTGAGATCCGCCCGGACGGCGGTGATAACGGTCATGATGGTCCGGCGGCGTTCCTCGGAAACCTGGCCGTTATCGGCCGCCGTCGAAAGCTCTGATTCCAGGCCGTCCAAGGCCGTCAGCGCGGCGGCGTGGTCATTGGCCGCCGCGGCCTGGCTCACTCCGAGCACCCGCTCCTGAAGCTGCCTGGCAGCATCGCGCTGCAACCCCGTTTCTGCCGGACCGCAACTGGCGAGGGACGCCGCCAGCACCAGTGCGGCGGCACCCCGGATGAGGGCGCGCGCTATGGAGCGCCGGCCGTTGGGCCTGGAAACTGTCACGGTTCAACGCTCTTCTGTAGTTCCTGGAGGTGGTCGCCCAAGGTGCCGCTGACCGTGGGGTAGGGCACGACGTCGGGGGTCAGCTGCGGGGAGAGGCTCGCCGTAAGTATTGCCGCACCGGCGCCCAGGGCAAGGAAGATCAGGATTGCCACCAGCCAGAGCCGCCTGCGGCGTTTCACCCGCTGAAGCCAGGTCTCGCCACCGGTTGATGAATCGGTGGGACCGGAGATCCGATCCACGGTGCCAGGGTTTTCCTTGTCCACGTCCGCCAAGGAAAGGGCGGGGGACGGCAGTTCCGAGGTGATGGTCGGCGGCCTGAACGGCATGGCCGGCAGCACCCGCGTGGGTTCCGGGGTGAGCTCGCCCGGCGTGGACACCGGCGAGACAAGGGCCTGGCGCAGTACAGTCTCAACGTCCGCTGCTGAGGGACGTTCCAACGGCTCGAGTGCCGTCATGGAGCGGATCAGGTCCGCCCATTCCGAGGGGAGATCCTCCGGAATCTCCGGCGCGCGGTGCAGCCTGGCGACGGCCGATTCCACTGCGCTGCCGGGGTATTCGATGGTCTGCTTGATGCATTCGAGGAGGACCAGCCCGAACGAATAGATGTCAGTGGCCGGCGTGAGCGGCGAGCCCATGGCCTGCTCCGGGCTGAGATAGGCCGCTGTCCCCACCATGGTGCCGGTGGCAGTCAGGCGTGTTCCGTCAACGATCCGCGCAATGCCGAAGTCAGTAAGTTTTGGCCGGATCGGCTCGCCCGGGCGGATCTGGACCAGCAGGATGTTGGCGGGCTTGATATCGCGGTGGATGACTCCGAGGCTGTGGACATATGCGAGGGCGTCAGCGATCCCGGCGCCGATAACTGCGAGTTCGTCCAGCGGGACAGGGCTGTGCCTGATGCGGCTCCGGAGGTCCTGCCCCTCCACCAGTTCCATGGTGAGGAAGGGGCGGGGCTCATCCGGGATCCGGGTGTCGATGCCGGCGTCGAAGAGCGTCACCAGACTGGGATGGTTCAGGGTGGCCAGCAGCTGGATTTCCGCTTCCTGGCGCTTCAGCTCATCCGCATCCGGTGCCTGCGGAGCGAAGAGCTTAAGTGCCACGTCCCGGCCCAGATTCTCGTCCCGCGCACAATAGACCGATGACATCCCGCCGCGGCCGATGACCTCACCGAGCCTGTAACGTCCGCCTATCAC
>NZ_QAIQ01000203.1 GCF_003061105.1 Arthrobacter sp. HMWF013 | reverse complement strand
ATGCTGAATTTCTGGGTGGCGCTCATGTGCCTACCTCCTCGTTGAGTGATGGCGGAGGACCCTGTTATCCGGGTCACACCGTTCTTCCTCTTCAAGTAGACGGTCCACGCCTGTCCTGCGTCCAAGACCAAGATCCGATCCCGCAGATAGGTTCAGCCTATTGATCCGGGCTGACCTGGGCGTGCGCTTCTGCGACCTTCAGGAACGCCCGGGCAGCTGGCGTCAGGTCCTCTTTCCGGCTCACGATGGCCACGTCGAGATAGGAAACCGGCTCGATCAACAGGGTCCTGAGTCCTGACGTGTGCGCCAAGGGTGCCCAGGAGGAGGGCAGTACTGCGTGGCCCACGCCAGCCAGTACCAGCGGCAGGATGGAGGTGCGGTGCGCCACCTCGGCCACGATTTCGACGTCGACGCCGTGGGCCAGGGCGTCGTCGACGAGCCAGCGCATCAGGGATCCGCGCTGGCTGGCGATGAGCCGGTGGCCGCCCAGGTCCTCCCGCTGGATGGCCGTTCCGGGGTTGAAGGTATCGGCCTGGGGATTCACGATGAGGATCAGCGGTTGCCGTCCGAGCTCCAGGACCTGGACGCCGGCAACCCTGATGGGAGTGGGTGATCCGGCCAGGCCGATCTCGGTGCTGCCGCTGCGCACGGACTCGATGACTTCCTCCGGCGTGAATGCAGCCACCACGTTGAGCCGGACCGACGGGTGCATCCGGGCGAACCCCGCGATCATGGAGGTCAGCGGTTCAACACCGGGGGAGGGCATGGTGATGATGTCCAGCCTGCCGCTGCGCATGCCTTGCAGGGCCTGTACCGCCGACTGCGCTGCATCGAGGTCGCGCATGACCAGCCGCGCGGGACCGACGAGCTCCTTGCCTGCTTCGCTGAGGACCGCCCGGCGGCCGATCCTGTGGAAGAGCGGAACGCCAAGCTCTTTCTCCAGCCCGGCGATGGTCTGCGAGAGCGACGGTTGGGCGATGAGCAGGTGTTCCGCCGCGCGGCCGAAGCCGCCGTGGTCCACCACGGCCAGGAAGTATTTCAGTTTTCGAGTGTCCACGCCATGCCCTTCGCGGATCCGGTCCCGTGGGTCCCGCGCGTGCCGGCCGCGCAGCGATACATAGCCTACGCCTATCAGCCGTAAGGGCTTCCCTCCGGTCCGGAGGGAAGCCCTTACATGGATTCTGCTGTTGGTCGATACAGCCACTGTCGGGAGGCTACTCCTTGCCCAGCCCCGCTGCCGAGGTTTTGTCCCCGGTCACCTCGTTGAGGGCGGCGAGATCAAAGATTCCGTTGATATCGGCCTGCTTGGTGGTGCCGGCCTCAACGCCGTCCTTGAGCAGCTTGGGGTAGGTTCCGGCGAGCGGATCCACCGTGAACACGATGTTCTTCAACGACCGTTCAATGACGTCGGCCTTCAGTTCAGCGCCGGCTGCTTCCTTGAGCGCGGCATTGATCACGGTGGCCTTTTCACCGGCCGCCGCACCGTTCAGCCACTCCACGGACTTTACGTGGCCCTTCAGCAGCGCCTTGATGGTGTCCGGGTGTTCGGCTGCGAACTTCTGGTTCACGATCAGGATGGTGGTGGGGAACTCGCCGGCCTTGCCGGAGAGGGAGCCGTCCCAGAGGTCCTTTTCGTCCACCAGCACCTTGGCGCCGGCGGTCAGCACCAGCCGGGAGGCCCACGGCTCAGGCAGCCAGGCGCCGTCGAGCTTTCCGTCCTGGAACAGTTTCAGCGTCTGGGCGTTTTCGGTGGGGTTGATGGCGACGTCGCCGCTGCCGTCAACGTTGGTCTTGTAGCCCTGGGTGGACAGCCATGCGCGGAGTGCCACGTCCTGGGTGCCGCCGAGCTGGGGCGATGCGAGGGTCTTACCCTTGAGGTCTGCCGCGGAGGTGATTTCCGGTTTCACCACCAGCTGGGCACCGCCGGCTGCGGCCCCGGCGATGATGTGCACCGATTCGCCGGCGCTTTTGACGAAAGAGTTGATCGCCGGGTTCGGCCCGATGTACGTGGCGTCGATGGCGCCTGCGTTGAGGGCCTCGATCGCGGCAGGTCCGGCGTTGAAGACCTGGGTGCTGAGCTTGGTGTCGCCCAATTCCTCGGCGATGTAGCCCTGGCTGACACCAACCAGTGCCGGCGCGTGGGTGACGTTTCCGAAGTAGCCAAGCTTGAGCTCCGCTGCGGGGTTGCCCGCCGGTGCCGCGGCTGAGGCGGGGGAGGTGCCTGCGTTATTTGCGGAGACTGCGGAGGCCACCGCAACGCCGCCGCCCACCAGGGCAACGAGCCCGGCGATAACGCCGATCTTCAGGCCGAGCGGACGCTTGGGCGTGGAGGACTGGCCAGCCACGATGCGGGTGGATGCCTGTTGGTTCTGCGGACTGTTGTCCTGGGGAGTTGTCATGGGATTTCCTTTGCTGGCGGAGATGCTGGTGTTGAGATTACGGAGCGCCCTGCGGTGCCACAACGGTTCCTGACGCGGGCGTTAACGGGACGTAGCGATGGCTCAACATGACGTAGTGCAGCGTCAAGAAACGTCTCTGGACGACGCAACCACCAGGCCCGGGGAGCCGCTGCT
>NZ_QAIQ01000202.1 GCF_003061105.1 Arthrobacter sp. HMWF013 | reverse complement strand
GGCTGTACACCGCCAGCGCCGCCGCCAGGCCGGAAACCATGGCGATGATGGTCAGCGACGCCGCCGGATTCAGCCCTGTCAGCCCGGACAGCGCACGTGCCAGTGCCGGAAAGAGCGGGTAGAACGCCCAGGCATTTTCCTGCACGTTGCCGGCGTCGTCCGTCGGGAGGACGGACGGATAGCCCTCGGTGACAATCCGCCCGTACCAGCGGGCGTCCCAGATATTGATGAAATTCCAATAGTCAGGCTTCGAAGGAAACCACGGGTTGGGTCCCTGGTGAAGCGCTGCAGCCATGAAAATACAGGCGCTGACCAGCCGTGAGACGGCGTAGAGCACACCCACCTGCAGCCACCATGGCCACCGTTGGAGTGCGCCGGCGGCACGCGTGGCAGCGGCGCTGACCGAGGCTCTTGGGCCTGTCCGGTCGCCTGTTTCCGTGCTCAAGTGCCGGACTCCTGCGGCGCGGCCCGCTCTGCAGCTACCCGGTCGGTGTCCGCCCGGTCGGCGTCCGTCCGATCGGCAGCCACCCGGTCGGTGTCCCCCCGGTCGGCGTCAGCCAGGCGGGCGCGGAGCCTGGCTACTTCCTCGTCCTTGGCAGCGAGCTGGTCGCGCAGTTCGTCCAGGACCTGGTCCACCTGGTCCATGCGGTAGCCGCGGAGCCCCAGGGAGAAGCGGATCCGGTCGATGTCCGCAGGGGCGGCTTCGGCAGGCAACAAAACGGGCGGAAGGTTGGCTGGTGGCTGTTCAAACCCGCCGAACAGGAGCCCACGTGCGGGTGCTTCCGGCCTTGCGGCCTTCTGCTCGGCAGCCTCTGTTCCGCGGGAGCCCGATCCAACGCCGGGAGCGCCAGCAACGTCCGTCCCCGCGTCGGGAGCAGCGGCAACGTCCGTCCCCGCGTCGGGAGCAGCGGCAACGACCGTCCCGGCGGCGGGTGCAGCGGTAACGTCCGTCCCGGCGTCGGGCGCTGGCCTTCCGGCGTCAGGAGCGGCGCCCCTGCGGAAGCGCCCGAGAAGGCCGCGGCTGCCACCGGTGCCGGCCCATAGAGGGGCGCCGATCAGCACGATGGCTAGGAAGACCAGGAAAAAACTCACAGCACCCATCGTGCCAGATCCGGATGTGCGGGCCACGCGGACTGGTTATTCAGGCCGCTGTTCGCCGTTCAGCGAGGGCGTAATCCCTTCGTGCAGCACCCGCTGCACCGCTTCGGCAGGATCATCAACAAGTTGAATCAGGTCCAGATCCTTTTCCGAGACCATGCCCTCAGCCACGAGGGTTCCACGGATCCATTCGATCATGGGACCCCAGAAGTCGACGCCGAGCAACACGATCGGAAACGACGTCACCTTGCGGGTCTGGACCAGGACCATCGCCTCGAAAAGTTCATCGAGGGTGCCCAGTCCACCAGGCAGGACGATGAATCCCTGCGCGTATTTTACGAACATGGTCTTTCGTGCAAAGAAGTAGCGGAAGTTAATGCCGAGGTCCACCCACTGGTTCAGGCCCTGCTCAAAGGGGAGTTCAATGCCCAGGCCAACCGACACGCCGTTGCCCTCCACGGTGCCGCGGTTGGCGGCCTCCATGGAACCGGGGCCGCCGCCGGTAATAACTGCCACGCCGGCGGCAGCGAGATGCCGGCCCACCTCGACGCCCATTTCGTAGTACTGGCTGCCCGGCTTTGTCCTGGCGGAGCCGAAGACACTCACTGCGGGTCCCAGATCTGCCAGTGCCCCGAAGCCCTCAACAAACTCGCTCTGGATCCGCAGGACCCGCCAGGGGTCGGTGTGGACGAACTGACCCGGGCCCTTGGTATCCAGCAGATGCTGGTCGGACATTTCCACGGCAGCTTGCTTGCGTCGAAGTTCGAGGGGACCCTTGCGGCGCGGCTGGGAAGTTTTGGCCGGGTCTGCGTTGATGCTCATCTCCCAAGGCTAGACCCACCGCCGCGCTGGCGGCGGCAGGTATCTCTTGAATCACGATCCGTGCGACTTTGGGGTGATTCACCTCATAAACAGCCATTGTTCGCTAGATTCTTCTTATGACTACTCCTGTGCCTGGCGACGCGCTCGTCTCCCTGAATGGTGTGAATAAGCATTACGGTCAGCTGCACGTTCTGAAGGACATCAATCTGCACGTCCGCAAGGGCGAAGTTGTTGTTGTCATCGGGCCGTCGGGATCCGGTAAGTCCACCCTGTGCCGGGCCATCAACCGCCTGGAAACAATCGAGGGCGGCACCATCAGCATCGACGGCAAGGTGCTGCCCGAAGAAGGCAAAGAACTCGCGCAGCTCCGCGCGGATGTCGGCATGGTGTTCCAGTCCTTCAATCTTTTCGCGCACAAGACCATCCTGGAAAACGTGACGCTGGGGCCCATCAAGGTCAAGGGCGTAGCCAAGGCGCAGGCTGACAAGGAAGCCATGGCGCTGCTGGAGCGGGTTGGTGTGGGACACCAGGCGCCCAAGCTCCCCGCGCAGCTGTCCGGCGGGCAGCAGCAGCGTGTTGCCATCGCCCGTGCCCTCGCCATGAAACCCAAGGTCATGCTCTTTGATGAGCCCACCTCGGCACTGGACCCCGAGATGATCAACGAAGTCCTTGATGTCATGATCCAGCTGGCAAAGGAAGGGATGACCATGGTGGTGGTCACCCACGAGATGGGCTTCGCGCGGAAGGCTGCGGACCGCGTGGTTTTCATGGCTGACGGCCAGATCGTCGAAGACGCCACGCCGGAGGAATTCTTTACCAACCCCAAGAGTGACCGCGCCAAGGACTTCCTGTCCAAGCTGCTCACCCACTAACCACCACCCGCAAACGAACACACACTCCAGTTCGCATCCAGGCCGTGACCCACGGCCGATCAATGAAAGGAATGTCATGAAGGCATTTATGACCCGGCGGAAGTCGTTCTTCGTGGCGGCTACCGCTGCCTTGGCTTTGTCCCTGAGCGCCTGTGGCGGCGACGCCCCCAGCACCACCAGCGATCCCACGGTAGCCGAGAAGCCGACATTCGCTGCAGGCACCACCATGGAGAAGCTCGCCTCGGCCGGCACCATCAAGATCGGCACCAAGTACGATCAGCCCCTCTTCGGCCAGGTCGGCCTTGACGGCAAGCCCGTGGGCTTCGACGTCGAGATGGGCAAGCTGATCGCCGCCAAGCTGGGTATCGCGGCTGACAAGATCGAGTGGTCCGAGACCGTCTCCGCCAACCGCGAACCCTTCATTGAGCAGGGCAAGGTGGACCTGGTCATCGCGACCTACACCATCAACGACAAGCGCAAGACCGTTGTGGACTTTGCCGGACCGTACTACGAGGCCGGTCAGGCGCTGATGGTCAACAAGGACAACGACACCATCAAGAAGCCTGAAGACGTCGCCGGCAAGAAGGTCTGCTCGGTTACCGGTTCAACGCCTGCAGCCACCATTGTGGACAAGTACAAGGCCGAGCTGGTTCCTGCGGCCACATACTCCGCTTGCCTGGAGCCGCTGCGCAACAAGCAGGTTGAAGCCATCACCACGGACAACGTGATCCTCGCCGGCTTCGTGGACAAGGAGCCTGAAGCCTTCAAGCTGGCTTCGGACGAAACCTTCACCAAGGAGCCTTATGGCATCGGCCTGAAGAAGGGCGACACCGAGTTCCGCAACTGGATCAACGACCAGCTTGAGGCATTCGAAGAAGACGGGTCTTACAAGAAGGCCTGGGAAGCCACCGCGGGCGCTGTCATCAAGACCGCCCCGGCTCTGCCCGAGATCAACCGCTACTAACCGGCACCTGCGGTTGCCGGGACGGAGCCTTCCGCCCCGTCCCGGCGACCGTTTCCCCGTCTTCGCCCCCAACGCCCAGAGCCGAAGGATCCTATGGAAGTCATCATTGAAAACCTCCCCCTGTACTGGGAAGGCCTTCTCCGCACTCTTTTCCTGTCCGTCGTCTCCGGGATCATCGCACTCGTTGTCGGAACACTTTTGGCAGCAGCGCGTGTCTCCCCCGTTGCAGCCCTCCGGGGTTTCAGCACCGTTTACGTGGAAGTCCTCCGGAACACCCCGCTGACCATTGCCTTCTT
>NZ_QAIQ01000201.1 GCF_003061105.1 Arthrobacter sp. HMWF013 | reverse complement strand
CAAGTTCCTTGACCGGGCGGCCCGTGCCGGAGTTGAGGTGCAGTCGCAGGACAGCGGCGCCCCGGAACACCCGGTGGTGGGGCTTGTCCAGACCGCCACATCCGAAGCGGAACTGGGCGAGCTGCTGCTCGCCGTCGTCGGCTCCGCCCGCGCAAGAGGGTTCGACGCCGAGCGTGCCCTTCGCGGTGCCCTCCGGCAGTTCCAGCAACAGCAACCCCTGCCATCATGACGTCCGGGTGCTGGATAGGTTTCCGTAACCTGCACCACTCTCGACTACGCTAGGTCCTGACCAGGACGTCCCAGACTTTCCGCTAGTTCCAGCAGTTAGATTCCCTGTAAATCGCTTCACCAAAGGAGCAAATCCATGGCGCTTATCGATGCCATCCACGCCCGCGAGATCCTCGATTCCCGCGGCAACCCGACCGTAGAAGTTGAAGTACTGCTCTCCGATGGCCAGATCGGCCGCGCGGCAGTACCTTCCGGCGCCTCCACCGGTGAGCACGAGGCTGTTGAGCTTCGTGACGGTGACAAGGGCCGTTACCTCGGCAAGGGCGTCCAGAAGGCCGTTGACGCCGTCATCGACCAGATCGCTCCGGCTTTGACCGGCTTCGACGCCACCGACCAGCGCAGCATCGACCAGGCCATGATTGACCTGGACGGCACCCCCAACAAGGGCAAGCTGGGCGCCAACGCCATCCTCGGCGTCTCCCTGGCCGTGGCCAACGCTGCCGCCGCCTCCGCAGACCTGCCGCTGTACAAGTACCTGGGCGGCCCGAACGCCCACGTTCTTCCCGTACCGCTGATGAACATCCTCAACGGCGGCTCGCACGCCGACTCCGACGTCGACATCCAGGAATTCATGGTTGTCCCGCTGGGTGCCGAGACCTTCTCCGAGGGCCTCCGCTGGGGCGTCGAGGTCTACCACGCGCTCAAGGCCGTGCTCCAGGAAAAGGGCCTGTCCACCGGCCTTGGCGATGAAGGCGGCTTTGCCCCCAACCTGCCCTCCAACCGCGCTGCCCTGGACCTGATCCAGGAAGCCATCAAGAACGCCGGCTACACCCCGGGCAAGGACATCGCCCTGGCCCTGGACGTTGCCTCCTCCGAGTTCTTCACGGACGGCGCCTACCAGTTCGAGGGCAAGGCTCTGACCTCCAGCGAAATGAGCGCGTACTACACCGAACTCGTCGCCGACTACCCGCTGGTGTCCATCGAGGACCCGCTGGACGAGAACGACTGGGACGGCTGGAAGACCCTCACCGACGCCATCGGCGACAAAGTCCAGCTGGTGGGCGATGACCTCTTCGTCACCAACCCCTCCATCCTTCAGCGCGGCATCGAAACCAAAACCGCCAACTCGCTGCTGGTGAAGGTCAACCAGATCGGTTCACTGACCGAAACGCTCGACGCCGTCAGCATGGCCCAGCGTGCCGGTTACACCACCATCACCTCGCACCGCTCCGGCGAGACCGAGGACACCACCATCGCCGACATCTCGGTGGCCACCAACGCCGGCCAGATCAAAACCGGCGCCCCGGCCCGTTCCGAGCGTGTTGCCAAGTACAACCAGCTGCTGCGCATCGAAGAGGAACTCGACGACGCCGCACGCTACGCCGGCCGCAGCGCGTTCCCGCGTTTCAAGGGCTAGTAGCCGCGTAAACCACTGACCGGTGGCTATGGTTGAAAGACCATAGCCACCGGTTTTTGTTTCAGCCCGGTTTTCCGCCGGCACCTGTTCCAGCCGGCAATTGTTCCAGCCGGCATTTGTTCAGCCGGTATTAGTTCAGCGCAGAGAGTTGCGGCCAGAGGCAGGCCGCACGTTTCAGGAGTGTCATGGCTACCCGCCGTCCCAAAGTCCCCAAGGCCGCCGCCAGAACCCCATCGGCAGCGGATGCCGCCAAGGACGCGGCAGAAGTCATCCGTGCCGACTTCGGCGGCACAGGCGCGGCCAGCGGTGCCGGCCGTGGCACAGCAGGCGGCGCGAAGGACAAACCCGCAGCCCCGAAGGTCGCCGCGGGTGCCAAGGCCAAGGCCGGTGCCGGCGCCACCCGGGTAAGCGGTAAGGCTGCCGTTGCAGGGGCCGCAGCCAAGAAGGATGATCCAACCCACGACGACGCCCATCCGGTTCCGGCGAAGGCGTTCTCCGGGCGGATGCTTGCCCTTGCCGTGGTCATGATTGCCATCACCATCATGCTCGCGCCTACAGTCAAAATCTTCTTCGATAAGCGCGCCGAGCTTGCTGCTTTGAGTGCCGATATTGAGGCCCGCCAGGCGGAGCAGGATGTCCTGCGGCAGCAGCTCTCGCGCTGGCAGGATCCGAACTACGTGAAACAGCAGGCCCGCGACCGCATTAACATGGTAATGCCGGGTGAATCCGGCTACTGGGTCTTCGGCAGCGATCTGCCGGCCGGAACAAGCAGTAGCCAGACCGCCACGGCAGCACAAGACCCCGCCGATCTGCCGTGGGTGGATTCCCTGTGGGAGTCCATCAGGCGTGCGGCCACAGACTGAACAGCTAGAGGAAGGATGGCCGCGCCAGTGGAAGAAAACACGGCAATTGCGCCGGAGATGTCCCGCCAGCCATCAGCACATGATCTTGAGGTACTCAGCAGGCAGCTGGGACGGCCGGTCCGCGACGTTGTGGAGATCCCGGCGCGCTGCGTCTGCGGCAATCCGCTCGTGGCGGCAACGGCACCCCGGCTGAGCAACGGCACGCCGTTTCCCACCACGTTCTACCTGACGCACCCCGTCATCACCGCGGCGGTTTCGAGGCTGGAAGCTGCCGGGCTCATGAACGACATGAACGAACGCCTCACCGCTGACGAGCCGCTCGCCGCAGCCTACCGGTCCGCCCATGAGGACTATCTGGCGGCCCGGGCAGGCATCGGGCAACGCTCAGGCATCGGGGCCGTCCCCGAGATTGACGGCATCTCCGCCGGTGGAATGCCCACCCGCGTGAAGTGCCTGCACGTCCTGGTAGGCCACTCGCTGGCCGCCGGACCGGGCATTAACCCGCTGGGCGACGAAGCGATCGCGGGCATCAGTGAATGGTGGACCGCGGACCGTTGCTACTGCGATGGAGCATGGGACACCGCGGGGGAGGCCCCGTCACGGGACCTCAGCCGGCACGGACCGCAGGGCCTGCCGGACATCGTGGGCCGCCCCGCTCCGGTCCGGAAGTCCTCCGGCAGCGAAGGGGCAGCACCATGACCCGCGTCGCGGCAATTGACTGCGGCACCAACTCCATCCGCCTGCTCATCGCCGACGTCGACCGCAGCAACGGGACCGCCAAGCTGACGGACGTGGTCCGCGAAATGCGGGTGGTCCGGCTCGGCCAGGGCGTGGACGCCACCGGTGAACTCGCCCCCGAGGCGCTGGAGCGCACCTTCGCGGCCACAGCCGATTACGCGGACATGATCCGCGAACACGGCGCCGAGGCCGTCCGGTTTGTGGCCACCTCGGCCAGCAGGGACGCCCGCAACCGCCAGGTCTTCGTCGACGGGATCCGGGAACTGCTCGGCGTGGAGCCGGAGGTCATCTCCGGCGACGAGGAAGCTGCCCTGTCTTTCGCCGGCGCCAGCAGTGTCCTGCCCATCCTCGACGGTGACCATGTCCTGGTAGTGGACCTGGGCGGCGGAAGCACCGAATTCGTCCTGGGCACCGCCAACGGCGTCACGGCAGGTAAATCTGTGGACATCGGCTGCGTCCGTCTGACCGAACGGCATCTGAGGAATGATCCCCCCACCGCCGAACAGGTCGCCGCCGCGACGGCCGACGTCGACGCCGCCATCACCCGTGCGGGACTGGACGTTCCGCTGGAACGCGCCACCGCCGTCGTCGGGGTGGCCGGTTCGATCACCACCATCACAGCGCACGCGCTGCGGCTGCCGGAGTATTCGCCTGAGGCGATCCACGGCACCGAACTGCCCATCACGGACATCGCGGCGGCCGCCACCGATCTCCTGGAAATGCCGCGGGCCGAACGGGGAGCACTGCCGTACATGCACCCCGGCCGCGTGGACGTCATCGGCGCCGGCGGGCTGGTGTGGCGGCGCATTCTGGAGCGGATGCATGAACTCAGTGCGGGACGCATCGTGACGGCCACCGCCAGCGAACACGATATTCTTGACGGTATTGCCCTGAGCCTGAACTGAACTTAGGCTCAGCCAACAAATAACACGGGGACCCCACATGACCAGAGCAACAGCACGGTTCCGACGGACCGCCTCAGCTCTTTTGGCGGTGACCCTCGCGGGCATCAGCCTGGCCTCCGGGCTCGCACTGGCACCTGCTGCCCAGGCGGACGCCGATCGGGACAAGCAGTATTGGCTGGCCGAAGCCGGCATCACCAAGGCGTGGGACATCTCCAAGGGCGCCGGAGTAAAGATCGCGGTGATCGACAGCGGGGTCGACGCCCAACACCCTGACCTCAAAGGTGCTGTGACCGGAGGTTTCGACGCCTCCGGCGCGGGCAGCGCCAATGGACAGAAAAGCCTGGGCATCAAGCCGGAGCACGGGACCCTCGTGGCCACCATGCTGGCCGGCCGGGGCCATCAGCCTGCCAGTGCCACCGCCTCTCCGAGCCCTGCTCCGGCCGGTGCGGGACCTGACGGCATGGTGGGGGTGGCGCCGGAAGCTGAGATCCTCTCCATTTCCACCTGGCTGGGATCGGCAAACCCCGCCGGCAAGAGCGATCAGGACCAGATCCCCGAAGCAGTCCGCTGGGCTGTGGACAACGGGGCCAAAGTCATCAACATCTCCCTGGGCAGCACCACTCCGCAGTGGCCGCAAAGCTGGGACGCCGCTTTCCTCTACGCCGAGCAGAAGGACGTGGTCATCGTTGCCGCGGCCGGAAACAGGATCGGCGGCAACCTCCAGGTGGGAGCGCCGGCCACCATCCCCGGCGTCCTGACGGTAGCCGGCCTGGACCGCAAAGGGGTGGCGAGCGTCGATTCGTCCTCCCAGGGAATCAGCATCGGCGTAGCGGCCCCGGCGGAAAACCTGCTCGGCGGACTTCCCGGCGGCGGCTACGCCGAATGGTCCGGCACGTCCGGGGCGACGCCTATCGTCGCCGGCGTCGCCGCCCTCATCCGTTCCAAATGGCCGGAGATGAGCGCCAAACAGGTGATCAACAGGATTGTCAGCACGGCCAAGGACGCAGGTCCTGCCGGCAAGGATCCGCTGTATGGCTTTGGTGTGCTGAACGCCGAGGCCGCGCTGAAGGATTCCGTCCCCGAGGCGGCGGCCAACCCGCTGGGGTCCATTTCCGATTGGATCCGGGTCCACCGCCGCGGGAACCTTGGCACGCCCGCACCCGTGCCCACCGATGAAGTGGCCAGCGCGGTCCCTACGCTGCCTGAGCCTTCCGTGCCCGCGGCGGAGACGCCGTCCGGGCGTGACACTGCCGTCGGCGCCGCCGTCGTCATCGGCTCGGCAGGGCTGTTTGTGGCGATCATCGGAGCCGCGGCAGTACACCTCCGCAGGGCCGCCCGAAACCCCGGCCTGGCGCGCGAGGATCCGGACACCGGGGCCTTCCATACCGTGGATTCCGGCCGCCAAACGTAGTTAGTGAAGATTTTCACAAACTGTTGTATCCTTGAAACCATGGCAACCTCCCCTCAGCTCCAGGACCGTCCCAGGGTACTCGTCGTCGGCGGCGGGTACGTCGGCCTGTACGTAGCCCTCAAACTGCAGAACAAGATCGCGAATGCCGGTGGCATTGTCACGCTCGTTGATCCCCTGCCCTACATGACCTACCAGCCCTTCCTGCCGGAAGTGGCCGGCGGCAACATCGAGGCCCGCCACGCGGTGGTGTCCCACCGCCAGCACCTGAAGCAGACCGAACTCATCCAGGGCAGCGTTACCTCGATCGACCACGCCAACCGCACCGCCGTCGTGGCGCCCGCGGACGGCGGCGGGCACATCGAGATCCCCTACTTCGACATCGTGATCGCCGCAGGCGCCATCACCCGCACCTTCCCCATCAAGGGGCTCGCGGACAAGGGCATCGGCCTGAAGACCATCGAAGAGGCCGTGGCCCTTCGCAACAAGGTCCTGGAGCGTATCGAAGTAGCTTCCACCATGACCGATCCCGCTGCCCGCGCCAAGGCCCTAACGTTCGTGGTGGTGGGTGGCGGTTTTGCCGGCATCGAGTGCATCACGGAGATGGAGGACCTTGCCCGCGCAGCGGTCAGGAACAACCCGCGCATCAAGCAGGAGGAAGTCCGCTTCGTCCTGGTTGAGGCCATGGGACGCATCATGCCCGAGGTCACGGCACCGCAGGCTGAATGGGTTGTGGAGCACCTCCGGAGCCGCGGCATCGAGGTCCTGCTTAACACCTCGCTGGACAGCGCCGAAGGCAGCCTGAAGCTGATCAACCTCCCGGACAAGAGCTTTGCCCAGGAATTTGAAGCCGACACCCTCGTCTGGACCGCCGGTGTGCAGGCCAACCCGATGATCCGCTCCTCCGACTTCCCGCTGGAACCGCGCGGCCGCGTCCGGGTCCTCCCGGACCTCCGCATTGCCGGCGACGAAGGCATCATCGAGAACGCCTGGGCCGCCGGCGACATCGCAGCTGTGCCGGACCTCACGGGCAGCGGCCTGCCGGACGGGACCTGCGTCCCGAACGCCCAGCACGCGCTGCGCCAGGCCAAGCGCCTCGCCAAGAACCTGTGGGCTTCCCGCTGGGACAAGCCGCTGAAGGACTACAAGCACAAGAACCTTGGCGCTGTGGCGGGCTTCGGCGAGTGGAAGGGTGTTGCCAACATCAGCCTTGTGGGCCGCATCGGCCTGAAGGGCCCGCTGGCCTGGCTTGCGCACCGCGGCTACCACGGCATGGCCATGCCTACGGTTGAGCGCAAGATCCGCGTGATCTTCGGCTGGATCCTCGCCTTCTTCATGGGCCGCGACACCACCCCGCTCGTCCACCTCGACAACCCGCGTGGCGCCTTCGCCGCTGCCGCCGCCCCGCCCAAGCCGGCAGCTGCTGCTGCCCCGGCCGCGGACACGCGGGAGGTCGCCGCAGCAGCCCGGCCCGGCTCCGCTGAGGCCACCAAGGTTGACCCTAAACAGTCGGTCACCGCTGACGCCAAGTAGCAGGCCAGGCGCCCTTTTGTAACGCCCGACGGCGGCTCTCCCCTTGAGGGGGTGGCCGCCGTTTGGTGTTTCCGCCTTCTAGACTGGCACCATGACTGGCGAAAAGAACCTCCAGACCCTGCTGGCTGCACTTCACCCGGAGCTGCGCGACGGTGAATACGTCTATGTGCTCTGGCCGCATGGCAGGCCGCTGGCGCCCGGCATCGAAGCCGCTGTCCGCGAAGCCGAGGGCCTCACCGTGGTCCTTCCGCGGGCGGAGGCGGACAGCCTGGGCCTCCACTACGATTTTGTGGCCGCATGGATCACGTTGCAGGTGCATTCCGAACTCGAAGCGATTGGCCTGACTGCCGCCGTTGGCAGGGCCCTGACCGACGCCCATATCAGCTGCAACGTCCTGGCTGGGTTCCACCACGATCACCTCCTGGTGCCTGTCGCTGACGCGGCCCGGGCCATTGAAGCGCTGGCCGAGCTGTCCGCTGAAAGCCGGCACCAGCCCCGCCCGGAGTTGGTGCTGCGCGACGAAACCCAGGCTGACCGCTCTGCGATCCTGAAACTGACCGCCGAGGCCTTCGCCGTGTCGCCCGCCACGGGCCTTCCTGCCGTGGGGGAGCCGGTTGAAGTAGAAGTGCTGCGCCAACTCTTCGAGTGCGACGAATACCTGCCGCAGTTCAGCATCGTGGCGGAACTGGACGGCGAGGTGGTTGCCCATGTCATCAGCACCCGCGGCTGGGTAGAGGAGCATGAATTGCTGGGGCTGGGGCCGATCGGCGTGACCCCCAGGCTCCAGCGTCACGGCATCGGCAGTGCGCTGATGAACGAGACCATCGCGCGGGCCAATGCCGCCAGGGAGAGCGGCATCGCACTCCTGGGGAGCACCGAATACTACCCGCGCTTCGGCTTTGTGCCGGCCACTTCCCTGGGTGTGCTGCCGCCCGAAGAGGTGTGGGCGGACAACTTCCAACTCCTGCCCCTGGCAGTGTGGCCGGGGGGAGTGCACGGCCGGTTCCGGTACGCCGAACCCTTCAACCGTCTCTGAGGAGATACCATTGACCGGGCGCCCCAGTAGCCCAATTGGCAGAGGCAGCGGACTTAAAATCCGCGTGTTGTGGGTTCGAGTCCCACCTGGGGTACAGATTCTGAGTCCGGCCAGGCCTGCGGGCGCCTCTAAGGGGCGGACGTGATCCTCCTTGGCCCCTTCGCCGACGTTGATTTCGCATATGCAACGACTGTTATAAGGATGTGACCTCAGTCACTTATATCCGCCTCTGTTATGCATTAGCTTGAGTTAACTCAGGAACACCTGATCATCCGCGTCAAAGGCCGTTCGCACCTTTCGATCCAGGAGATTGTCAATGATTTCACTCCCCCCTGTGGCACCCCGCGTCGCCAAGCTCACAGCGCTTGGCGTGGGCGTCGCCCTTCTGGCCACAGCCTGTGGTGGTACCTCCACCCCAAGCTCGACGGAAACGGCCGCTCCCACAGCAGCAGCCGGCATTTCCTGCCCAGCTCCCAGCGCTACGGCCGGAGCCTCAACGGCTGCCGCTGCCGGCGGCCCCGTTCCCGCCTCAACCACCACCACAGAGACACCACTGAAGATCGGTTCGCTGTTGCCCACCACCGGTTCGCTGGCCTTCCTCGGCCCGCCCGAAATCGCCGGCGTCAACCTGGGCATCCAGGAAGTCAACAGTGCCGGCGGCGTGCTGGGCAAGCCCGTAGAGGTTATTCACCGTGACTCCGGTGACACCAAGACGGACATCGCGACGCAGTCCACCACCGCCTTGCTCGGGTCGGGCGTCAGCGCCATTGTTGGAGCGGCCTCCTCCGGCGTCTCCAAGACGGTCATCAACCAGATCACCGGTGCCGGCGTTATCCACTTCTCACCGGCCAACACCTCTCCGGACTTCACCACATGGGATGACAAGGGCCTCTACTGGCGCACCGCACCCTCGGACGTCCTCCAGGGCAAGGTGCTGGGCAACTACATGGCAACCTGTGGCGCTCAGACTGTGGGCATGATCGTCCTCAATGACGCCTACGGCACCGGCCTGGCGAAGAACGTCAAGTCTGCCTTTGAGGCCGCCGGCGGCAAGGTTGTAGCCGAAGAGCTCTTCAACGAAGGTGACTCCCAGTTCAGCAGCCAGGTGGACAAGGTGATTGCGGCCAAGCCGGACGCCATTGCCCTGATCACCTTCGACCAGGCCAAGAGCATCGTTCCGCTGATGACCGGCAAGGGCATCAAGGCAACTCAGATGTTCCTGGTGGATGGCAACACCTCGGACTACAGCAAGGACTTCACGGCTGGCACCCTCAAGGGCGCCCAGGGCACCATCCCGGGTACCTTCGCCAAGGAGGACTTCAAGAAGAAGCTTCTGGCTGTTGATCCGGCACTGAAGGACTACAGCTACGCAGGCGAGTCCTATGACGCCGTCAACCTGATTGCACTGGCATCCGAAGCCGCCAAGAGCACCAAGGGCACCGACATCGCTGCGCAGCTCAAGTCCGTATCTGAAGTGGGCGAGAAGTGCATGGACTACCCGTCCTGCGTGACGTTGCTCCGAAACGGTAAGGACATCGACTACGACGGCCAGTCCGGTCCGGTGACGTTCTCTGATGCGGGCGACCCCACGGAGGCCTACATCGGTATCTACGAATACCAGGACAACAACACCTACAAGCCGTCCAAGGAAGAATTCGGCAAGCTGTAAACGCCGCTCCTCAGATAGCACAGAAAGCCCCCGTCCAGCCGGACGGGGGCTTTTTGCTGCCTCGGCCAGTCCGTTCCGGCCATGGTGCAGGTGGTGAGGGGAGCGTCTTTCCCGGGCCAGGGTGCGGGCGGCCGGTGGGCAGGTCTCAAGCGCTCCTGTGGCAGACGCAGAGACCGGGGGTAACAGCGGGGCAGACGGAAGGGCCGCCACCGGACGGTGACGGCCCTTCAAGGACTGCTTGTGGCGGCTTAGACTTCGTCCGCCAGCGTACCGAGGTACAGCTGGATCACCTTGGGGTCCTTCATGAGCTCCCTGCCAGTGCCTGTGTACGCGTCCCTGCCCTGGTCAAGGACGTAGGCCCGGTCGCAGATCTGCAGGCAGCGCCGGGCGTTCTGTTCCACCATGATGACCGATACACCTGCCCGGTTGATCTCATGGACCCGCAGGAAAGTCTCGTCCTGTTTGACGGGGGAGAGGCCGGCTGACGGCTCATCGAGCAGCAGCACCGCCGGTTCCATCATCAGGGCGCGTCCCATGGCCACCATCTGGCGTTCACCGCCGGAGAGCGAGCCTGCCCGCTGGGCCCGGCGTTTTCCGAGCTCAGGGAAAAGACTGGTGACGAAGTCGAACCGCTCGTTGAAGTCCTTGGGCCGCTGGAACATGCCCATCTGCATGTTCTCCTCGATGGTCAGGGTGGAGAACACGTTGTTGTTCTGCGGGACGAATCCCACACCCTTGGTCACCAGCTTGTTGGCCTTCAGCCCGGTGATGTCCTGGCCGCGGACCACAACGGTGCCGGAGTGGACTTTGACGAGCCCGAACATGGCTTTGAGCAGGGTGGACTTGCCGGCACCGTTGGGGCCGATGATGCCGATCAGCTCGCCCTTGCGGGCCTCGATACTGCAGCCGTTGAGGATGTTCACTCCGGGAAGATAGCCGGCTACGAGGTCGGTGACCTTAACAACGGAGTCACTTGCTGTGCTGCTTGCGGCGGCCGCCGCGCTGACGGCGCTCATTTGGTGTCCTTCTTCCTGGAACCGGGATCATCGGATTCCGTGCCAATGACGTCAAGGGCGATGATGCCGGCGTTGTCGGTACCGACGATGGAGGACTCATCGGCCACCAGCTCGGCCGCCAGCTCCTTGATTCCCTCTGCGTCGCCCAGATCGACGTCGTGGTGCGCGCCCAGGTAGGCGTCGATCACGGCGGGGTTCTTCATCACGTCCCCGGGAGGGCCTTCCGCTACAACCTTGCCTTCTGCCATGACCACCACCCAGTCGGCAATATGGCGGACCATGTTCATGTCGTGTTCGACGAACAGTACGGTCATGCCTTCGGCTTTGAGGTTCTTGATGTGGTCCAGGAGCGACTGGGTGAGTGCAGGGTTGACGCCTGCCATCGGCTCATCGAGCATCACCAGCTTGGGCCTGACCATCAGCGAACGCGCCATTTCGAGCAGCTTGCGTTGGCCGCCGGACAGGGAAGCTGCGTAGTCGTCCCTTTTCGCGTCGAGTTTGAACTTCTCCAGGAGGACCTCCGCCTGCGCGGTGATTTCCTTTTCGCGGCCGCCCCACAAACCCTTGAACAAGGCGTGGGACAGCCGTTCACCGGGCTGCTGCGAGCCGCCGAGGCGCATGTTCTCCATGACCGTGAGCTTGCCCATGACCTTCGTCAGCTGGAACGTACGCACCATGCCCATCCTGGCCACCTTGTACGGTGAAACGCCCGCCAGGCTGTTGCCTTCAAACTGCCACTTTCCGGAATTCGGTGTATCGAACCCGGTGAGCAGGTTGAAGAGCGTGGTCTTGCCGGCACCGTTGGGGCCGATCAGGGCCGTGATCTTGTGGCGCGGAATCTCGAGGTATTCGACATCCACTGCATTGATGCCGCCAAAGGACCGGGTGACATTCTCAGCCACTACGATCGGGTCCCGCTTCTTGCAGCCGGGAGCGATATCGCCGGCCGCGATCGGACGGTCGTCCGTCATGTATTCGATGTTTTCCCGGTTCTCCGCCGCGCGGGGTTCTTCGCTGTGCTTGCTCATGCGAACGCCAGCTCCTTCTTGTTGCCAAAGACGCCCTGCGGCCTGAATATCATCAGCAGCATGAGGGCGACGCCTACCAGAATGTAACGCAGCTGCCCGGCCTGGACCGTGTTCAGCCAGGTCACAGCCCCGGATTCGATCAGCCCGTAAAGGATGCCCTGGGTCAGTGAAAGTACCACCCAGAAAATCATTGCACCCACCACCGGCCCGAGCACAGTGCCCAGGCCGCCGAGCAGGAGACAGGTATACAGGAAGAACGTTAGCTCCGTGCCGTAGTTGGCCGGCTGGACCGCACCACGGGGGAGGGTGAAGACCATACCCGCGAGGGCGCCGAGAACGCCACCGATGACCAGGGCCTGCATTTTGTACGCGTAAACGTTCTTGCCCAGCGAGCGGACGGCGTTCTCGTCCTCGCGGATGCCCTTGAGGACACGGCCCCACGGGCTCCGCATCAGCAGCCAGACCAGGACGCAGCAGACGATCACCAGTCCCCAGCCCACAACGCGGATGAAGAGGTCCCTGTTGTTCATGCCGAAGTACGAGCCTTCGGGGAAGGGGTTCATCGAATAGAACCCGCCCTCGAAAGCCGCCAGGCCGTTGGCCGAGCCCGTCACTCCCGTGAGCTGGTTGGTCGTCACGATGTATCGGACGATTTCGGCTGCGGCGATGGTGACGATGGCGAGGTAATCAGCCCTGAGCCGCAGGGTGGGGATGCCCAGCAGCAGGGCGAAAATGGCCGAACAGATAATGGCGATCAGCAGTCCCACAAAGAAAGGAACGCCGAACGTGAGTGTTGAGATGGCGAAACCGTAGGCTCCGACGGCCATAAAGCCTGCCTGGCCGAAGTTCAGCAGGCCTGAGTAGCCGAAGTGGACCGCAAGGCCGAGGGCGGCAAGCGCGTACGCCGCCGTCGTCGGGCTGAACAGTTCACCGGCAGCGCTGGAAAGAATAAATCCGAAGTCCATGGCTGTCTCCTAACCCACGCGCTCGCGACGGCCCAGGATGCCCTGCGGCCGGAACAAGAGGACAACAATCATGATGAACAGTGCTCCCACGTATTTGAGGTCGGCGGCGAGGCCGAACACGGTGGTCAGCTCCACGAAGATGCCGACGATGATTGACCCGATGAGTGCACCCCAAACGGTCCCGAGGCCGCCGAGGGTAACGCCGGCGAAGATCAGCAACAGGATCTGGGAGCCCATATCGAACGTGACCCCGGGGCGGTAGTAGGCCCAGAGGATACCGCCGAGGGATGCCAGCATGCCGCCGGCCACCCACACGATGCGGATCACGTTGTCCACGTCGATCCCTGATGCAGCCGCGAGGGCCGGGTTGTCAGCCACTGCCCGGGTTGCCTTGCCGAGGCGGGTCTTGAGCAGGACGATGCCCAGAATCGCTATGACCACGGCGCTGATCACCAGGGACCAGAGGTTGTTGGGCGAGATCGAAACCGGCCCGAGCTGTATTTCGGGACTTTGGGCGAACGGCAGTTGTTGCGTGGCCCCACCGAAGAAGAACTGGATGATGTACCGCACGGCCAGGGCGAGGCCGATGCTCACAATCATCATGGGCACGAGGCCGGTGCCCTTGCGCCGCAGCGGCTTCCAAAGTCCTGCATCCTGGACGTAGCCGAAGAGGCCGCCTCCGAGCAGCGCCAGGATCAGTGCAAGCCAGAAGGGCATGCCCACGGCATTGAACATAAAGACCAGAACTGCGCCAAGCGTCACCATTTCACCGTGCGCAAAGTTGGTCAGGCCGGTGGTTCCGAAGATCAGCGAAAGGCCCACGGACGCCAGCGCGAGGAGGAGGCCGAAGCTCAGCCCTGCGACGAGGCGGTTGAGGAGGTTTTGGCCGAAGTCCTGCTGCTGGACCACGATGCCTTTACCGAAGGCGAAAATGACAGACAGGTTTGAGGTCTGGCTGAACGTGACGCTGCGGGGGTTTTCCTGGCCTTCGGCGAGCTTGATGCCTTCCGGCAGGGTTGATTCGTCCAGTTCGATCTCGTAAGTGCCCTGGACCGGGACTCCGATGTTCCACGCGCCATTGGCGCCGGAGGTGGCAGTGCCTTCGAAGTCTCCGCTTTTGGCGGTGATTTTGACGTCTGCTATCGGGGCCCGGGTATCGTCGCGGAGGAAGCCGCTGATGTTGTTCTGGAATGTCTGGTTCGACGGGGATGGTGTCGGAGACGGGGAAGTGGCTTGTGATGCCGGAGCGACCACGAGCAGAATCACTACGATGGAGGCAAAGATAGCCCCGAGCGCCTTCAGCAATCCGCCGGGCCGTCTATGCGGCAAGCCTTTGGGTGTACTTCTCAAATTGAATAACCTCCACTTGGGGGGTGGGCCAGGCTGCGCCGTTGCAGCCCCTGCGAACGTCACGGGACGGACGCCAATCTGTGATGTCCGTCACCGTGTGTGGCCAATGTTACAGCGCGTCAGGGGCAAATCCGCCGGTCCGGGAAAGCTCTGCGGTCGCGATCGCATAACAACTGGGTCAATATCGTTGGCCGCCCGGCAGGGGGCATGCAGTGAAACTTTTGTTGAACAGCGGTATTTCCCACCAGCGGCCTGCCCTGGCGGGTTCCCGCGGGCCGCAGCAGCCGGGCCTGATCCGCATCACGGTTGGGTTTCAGCGCTGTTGAACAGGGAACTTATTAGAGCGCAGGCACGTGGAAATTGGTAACGTGAAACCTGAATTCACGTATCGAACCCTTATTTGGAGGACACCAGCAATGGCACTTGGCGGAAACCCGATCTTCAACGGAAAGAATTTCCGTGGAGCAACGCAGGCGCCGCCTGTCCCGCAGGCGCCCTACGGACAGGCACAGTACGGCCAGCAGCCCTACGGACAGCAGTCTTACGGCCGCGCGCCGGGCCAGGTCATGGACGGGCAGAGCGGTTGGGCCCAGCAGCAGAACATGACTGACGAGCAGCTGCGGCAGATGTACAACCAGCCGGCCGCAGGTCCCGCGGACACCGGCCGGATGACTTACGACGACGTCATTGTCAAGACTGCGGCCTGCCTCGGGGTCCTGCTCGCCGGCGCCGCAGTGACCATGTTCGTCAGCATGGGCCTCGCATCCCTGCTCATGATTGTCGGCGCGCTCGGCGGCTTCGTCCTGGCACTGGTCAACACGTTCAAAAAGCAGCCTTCCCCGGCACTGATCCTCGCCTACGCCGGCCTCGAGGGACTCTTCCTCGGCGGCCTGACCCGCG
The DNA here is from genome assembly GCF_003061105.1 of Arthrobacter sp. HMWF013. Taxonomy (GTDB): domain Bacteria; phylum Actinomycetota; class Actinomycetes; order Actinomycetales; family Micrococcaceae; genus Arthrobacter. The sequence continues at coordinate 2,630 of NZ_QAIQ01000201.1, read as the reverse complement.
TCCTGGACACCATGTACCCGGGAGTCGGCCTGCAGGCCGTCATCGGCACCCTGTCGGTGTTTACCGTGACGCTCCTGCTCTTCAAGAGCGGCAAGGTCCGTGCCTCGCCCAAGGCCATGAAGTTCTTTATGATCGCTTTGGTCGGCTACGCGCTGTTCTCCGTGGTGAACCTGGTCATGATGGTGACCGGCCTGACATCGGAACCGTTCGGCCTGCGCAGCGGCATCATCGGCGTAGTTATCGGCATCCTCGCTATCGGCCTCGCCGCCTTCTCCCTGGTGATGGACTTCACCAGCATTGAAGCCGGCGTTCAGGCCGGTGCACCCCAGCGCTTTTCCTGGACCGCAGCGTTTGGCCTGACGGTCACGCTGGTATGGCTCTACGTGGAGATCATCCGCGTCCTGGCCATACTCCGCGGCGAGGACTAGCGCCCAGGGCGCCTTCCGCCGTCGTCATCCCTGAATCAAAACAGAGGGTCTCCGCCAGTGCTCATTGCACGGCGGGGACCCTCCGTTTTTCCCAGTTAATGCCCTACTGCAGGCGCATCGCCCCGGCGGCAGGGGTCACAGTAAAGATTTCCGGAGCCTTGTAGCCTGCCTCCGCGAACGCGCGTTCGACGGCGGCCCGCACCTTTTGCTCCTCCGCCAGCGGGGTCAGGGCAATGGCCGCCCCGCCGAACCCGCCGCCGGTCATACGGGCGCCGATGGCACCGTTGGCGCGTGAGGTTGCCACGGCAAGGTCGAGTTCCGGACAGGAGATTTCGAAGTCGTCCCGCATGGAGGCGTGGCTGGCATCAAGCAGTGCACCGATTGCGCCGGGACCTTCGGTAGCCAGCAGCTGCACCGTCTGGAGAACACGATCATTCTCGGTCACCACGTGGCGCACCCGCCGGTAGGTGACGTCGTCCAGGAGGCCGCCGGCTTCCGCGAGGTCGCCGCTCTTGACGTCCCGGAGCGCCTTGACGCCCAGCACCTCGGCCCCAAGTTCGCAGGAGGCACGGCGCGATGCGTAACCGCCGTCGGCATGCGAATGGGAGACCTTGGTGTCGATGACCAGCATCACCAGGCCGGCGGGCTCTGCCTCGAACGGAACCAACCGGACGCTCTGGTCGCGGCAGTCCAGGAACACGGCGTGGCCCTTGGCCCCGCGCAGTGACGCGGACTGGTCCATGATGCCGGTGGGGGCGCCCACGAAGTCATTCTCGGCGCGCTGGGTGGCGAGGACCATCTCCTCAGGCTCCAGCCCGGCCCCGGTCAGGTCGTTCAGGGCCGAGATGACAGCGCACTCGATGGCGTGTGAGGAGGAGAGGCCGGCACCCAGGGGGACGGTGGAGTCGAGCAGCAGGTCCAGCCCGGGAACCGCGATGCCGCGCTGCTGCAGTGCCCACATAACGCCCAGCGGGTACTTCGTCCAGCCCTTGGCGGAGGCTGCATCCAGCGCACTGGCATCGGCGCTGACCATCCCGTGGTCGCCGTACGTGGACAGGAGCCGCACCACGGAGTCCGGGCGGACGGCCACCGCCACCCGGGCGGTCTTGTCGATCGCGAACGGCAGCACAAAGCCTTCGTTGTAGTCGGTGTGTTCGCCGATCAGGTTCACGCGGCCCGGTGCCTGCCAGACGCCGTCGGGAGCCGTGCCGAACTCCCGCTCAAAGCGGGCTGCAAGCTCAGCAGGGGAACGGTCCGGAGTGCCGGACTGGGCCGGTGTCACCTCCGGATGAGGGGCGTCGCTCACGCGTGTGCTCCTTCGGTCCGGGCCGCCAACGGGGCGGCAAATACGGTAGCGGGGGACAGTGTGGCCTCCGGGACGGTCACGGCGCGGAGCCGTTCCGCGACGCTTTCCGGAGTGGTGTCATTGATGAAGGCGCCCATCGCAGCCTCGGACCCGGCAAGGTACTTGAGTTTGTCAGCTGCCCGGCGGGGCGAGGTCAGCTGGAGGTGCAGGTAACCGGCGGGGCGCAGGAGGTCGTCGAGGGGTGCCTGGTGCCACGCGGAGATATACGGCGTGGGCGTCGGGTAAAGGGCGTCGAGCCTCTTCAGGAGGTCCAGGTACACATGTGCCAGTTCGTCCTTTTCCTCCCCGCTCAGAGCGGCAAGATCGGGCACCTGGCGGTGTGGAACCAGATGGATTTCCAGTGGCCAGCGCGCGGCGAAGGGCACGTAGGCGCTGAAGTTCTCGCCTTCCATCACCATCCGGCTCCCGTCCTCCCGCTCCGCGCGCAGCAGCGAACCCGTCAGGGTCTGCCGGCCGTCGGAGCCATCATAGAATTTCCGAGCAGCGGCCCCAAGGACACCGGCCCTGGGAGTGATGTAGGGGTAGGCGTAGATCTGGCCGTGCGGGTGGTGCAGCGTGACGCCAATGTCGGCGCCCCGGTTTTCGAAAGGAAAAACCTGCTTGATGCCCGGCAGGGCGCTGAGTGCCGCGGTGCGCTGTGCCCAGGCCTCAACAACGGTCCGAGCGCGCGCTTCGCCCAAACCGCTGAATGATCCGGTGTGTTCGGGGGTGAAGGCCACCACCTCGCAACGTCCGTAGGCCGGGCCGGTGGTGCCCCACTCCGGGGCGGAGGGGATGGGACCCAGAGCAGGGCCCAGCGAGGGGAAACGGTTCTCAAACACCACGACGTCGTAGTC
>NZ_QAIQ01000200.1:2717-9869 GCF_003061105.1 Arthrobacter sp. HMWF013 | reverse complement strand
CAAATCCACCCCCACACCACGCCAAAACCCCGCAGTTCCGGGCCCAAAGGCGGCATCTGCCCCCAAAACCGGGCGCCGGCGTCGTTCGCGGTTTCTGTGTGCTGCAGCACAACATCGCAGAAGGCTCCCACCAGGCTGGACCATAAAGGCTTAAAAGCAGAAGGGCCGGCAACCAAATGGTTGCCGGCCCTTCTCAAGCAGCTGGAATCAGCGTTGCTGGATTACCAGGAAGACTTGGTGATACCCGGAAGCTCACCACGGTGAGCCATGTCGCGGAAGCGAACACGGGAGATACCGAACTTCTGGAAGGTGCCGCGGGGACGGCCGTCGATGATGTCGCGGTTACGCAGACGGACGGGCGACGCGTTGCGGGGCAGCTTCTGCAGGCCGAGGCGTGCAGCTTCGCGTGCCTCGTCGGTGGACGCGGGGTCAACCAGAGCCTTCTTCAGTTCGAGGCGCTTTGCAGCATAACGCTCAACGATGACTTTACGCTGTTCGTTCTTGGCGATCATTGACTTCTTAGCCATGTGCTTAGCGCTCCTCTCGGAATTCGACGTGCTTACGGATGCGGGGGTCGTACTTCTTCAGAACCATACGGTCCGGATCGTTACGACGGTTCTTGCGCGTCACGTAGGTGTAACCCGTGCCCGCGGTCGACTTGAGCTTGATGATCGGACGTACGTCCTTGTCCTTAGCCACTAGAGCTTCACCCCACGAGCCAGGATCGAGGCGACGACTACGTCGATGCCGCGTACGTCGATGGTCTTGATGCCACGTGCAGAAACCTGCAGCGTGACGTTACGGCGCAGGGACGGAACCCAGTAGCGCTTCTTCTGGATGTTCGGATCGAACCGACGCTTGTTGCGTCGGTGCGAGTGCGAAATGCTGTGCCCAAAGCCCGGCTCGGCTCCGGTCACTTGGCAGTGTGCTGCCATGACTTCTCCTCAAGAATTGAATGTAATGATCCGCATATCTGCTGCAGGATCATGCGTCTAGATGCGACCCAAAGTGATCAGGGTGAACGGTTAGTCACGCAACTTGAGCCCCTAACTACCGGCTACCCTGGAGAAAATTACCGGGCCACCGGAGCAATTGCGCACGCTCCGCGCACTTAGCGCCTACCAAGTCTACGAGTTCAGGCAATTAAAGACCAATCCGCCGTCAGGCGGGTGTATAAGGCCGTGCGTCGGGCGGCTCCGGGGACAACCTCCGTCGCCACTGCACTCATAGCTGGGTGACCGGTATTTTCACAGCTGAATGAAAGCTTCGGGGTTCATCTTTGAAGCATGACAACACAGCTCCGGCCGGCCGCTCCGGCCCAGAAACCATCCGGCCACCGGGGCCTCGGACCGGTGCACGGCCGGTCCGGCCTGTTCCACGACCAGCACCGCCGGCGCCTGCTCCGCATGGACGCCCTGACCGCTATCGCCTGGAGTTCGGTGGCAGCCGCAGTGGCTTTGTGGCTGGCCGACGGCGGCGCAACAGTGATCAGTTCACCCGCCGCCGCGTTTACCGCACTGGGCATTGTGGCCGGGTTGGCAGGAATGGACCTGGTCCTGCTGATGCTGCTCCTGGCCGCCCGGATCCCCCTGATTGACCGTACCTTCGGCCATGACAGGGCACTTGAATTCCACCGCAAGCTCGGCAAACCGTCGCTGTACCTGTTGCTGGCCCACGGGCTCCTGATAGCCGCCGGCTACGGCATGGCGGAGGGCCTCGATCCCGTCAGCGAATCGATTGCCCTGTGGGTATTGGTACCCGATATGTGGCTGGCCTTTGTGTCGCTGGCCCTGTTCATCGCGGTGGTGGTCACTTCGCTGGTGGCGGTGCGGCGTCGGTTCCCCTATGAGTTCTGGTACGCCGTGCACCTGCTGACGTATGCCGCCGTCGGCACATCCCTTCCGCACCAATTCAGCGTGGGCGGGCTCTTCGCGGAGGGGACCTGGCAGCGCGTGTATTGGCTGGCCATCTGCATCGCCACCGTCGCTGCCCTGCTGTATTTCCGGGTGGCTCAGCCTGTCGTTGCCACGTCCCGGCATCAGCTCACAGTCAGCCGGGTGACCAGGGTTGCCCCGGGCGTGGTCAACATCGAAATGACCGGGTACCAGCTGGACAGGCTCTCCGGGAATGGCGGACGTTTCTTCATCTGGCGCTTCCTGTCCCCCGGCCTGTGGTGGCATCCGCACCCCTTCAGCCTGTCGGCCGAGCCCTTGGCACCCGGCCCCCGGGGTGAGTCGAAGCTGCGCATCACCGTCCGGAATCTGGGCCGGGGTTCCGCCCAACTCATGAGGCTGCGGCCCGGCACCAGGGTTGCCGTGGAAGGCCCGTACGGAATGTTCGGCACGGCCGCGCGTACCCGGGACAAAGTGGTGATGATCGGTGCGGGAATCGGCATCACACCGTTGCGCGCCCTGCTGGAAAGCACACCGTTTGCTCCCGGCAGCGCTACCGTCCTGCTGCGCGGCCACACCGAACAGGAGCTCTACCTGGGATCCGAGATCCTGGAGCTCTGCGAAAACCGCGGCGCCAGGCTTTTCCATCTGACAGGTCCCCGTGTGCCCTGGGACGCGAACGGCTGGTTGCCGGAAGACGCTGTGCGCGCCGGCTATGACCTGGAGTCCTATGCCCCGGACATTGCGGAGGCGGACGTCTACATCTGCGGGCCGGCGGCCTGGGCCCGCAACGTCGTCGTAGCTGCCCACGCAGCCGGCGTCGGGCAGGAACAAATCCATCACGAAAGGTTCGACTGGTGAAAGCACGGGGAGCAGTATCAGCGGCCCTGGCCTCGGCCGGCATCCTCCTGGCAGGCTGGCAGGCCGGAGTGCAAATAGCGGAAATCCGCGGCTCGGCGGCGTCCACGTCGGCCGGCACAGACACCGGTGGAACCGGAGCGACCGGCGCCTCAGGTTCGTCGGATTCATCGAGCCAGGCGGGCGCACCGGCGTCCGGAGCGTCCGGAGCAGCCGGTTCCGCCGGCGCGGCGGCCGCTGCTGCAGCCACGTACGACGGCGCCATGGTACCCACGCGGTTCGGCTCGGTCCAGGTGCAGATCACCGTGAAAGCCGGGGCAATCACCGATGTCACAGCGCTCCAGCTCACGGACGATGACCGGAAGTCCATCCAGATCAGCAACCGGGCCGCGCCCTTACTGCGCAGCGAAGTGCTGGCCGCCCAGTCGGCCGACGTCAAGAGCATCAGCGGTGCCACCGTCACCAGCAACGCCTACCTCACGTCCCTCCAGGCAGCGATTGATGCCGCGAACCTCTGAGAACCTCCCCGCCACTCCCCCGCGGCCGCTCCTGAAGGCAAGGACTTTCCAGAGCATGGGCACCGTCATCAGCCTCACCCTGCCCGTCGCAACCCCGGGAGGAAACCCGCCGGACGACGAGCTGGCAGCGGCTGCCGCCGTCGTCGAACGCCTGTTCCGTGACCTGGACCAGATATTCAGTCTGTACCGGCCGGATTCCGAAGCAAGCAGGCTGGCACGAGGCGACCTGTCGCTCCGGGCGGCGTCGGCGGCCATGCGCGGGCGGTACGAGGAGGCAATGGCGTGGCGGCTGCGCACCGAGGGCGCGTTCACACCCGAAAGGCCCGACGGCGTGCTGGACCTTTCCGGCCTCATCAAGGCCCATGCGATCCGCGAGTCGGGGACCTCGCTGCTGGCCCTTGGGCGCGCGGACTGGTGCCTGAACGCCGGTGGGGACGTCCTGGTCAGCGGTTCGCCAGTGCCCGGAAGCTACGAACCCTGGGATGCCGGCATCATCGATCCCCTGGCCCGCGGTGCCCTGCTCACCGGCTATCCGCTGGGGCACGGACGCGGGCATGAGGCGTTGGCGACCTCAGGTTCGGCGGAACGGGGGGACCACATTTGGTCCGCGGCAGCTTCAGGCAGTGAGTTTATGCAGGTATCGGTGCTGGCCAAGGACATCGTCACCGCGGACGTTTTAGCCACGGCGATCGTCGCCGGCGGAGTGCCGATGCTGAACCGCGCCACTGACGGCTGGGATGTCGACGTCCTCGCTGTCAGGACCGATGGCCGGCTCCTGGCAACCCCTGGTTTTAGGGCTGGAGTCTCGTGAGCTGAGGGTACCTGGGCGCCAGCCCGTCCCCGGAGGACTTGCCCGTCACGCGCCGGACCACCCACGGCCCGGCAAATTCGCGGACCCAGCGGGCGTTGGCGCGGAGGGCGTCGGCCCGGCTCAGTTCCGGGACCGGCGTCATCGGCGGGACCTCAATGGAGTGGTCATGCTGCAGCACCGTCAGGACGCGCTTGGCCATGTTGGCGTGTCCGGCGGCGGACATGTGCATCCGGTCCCGGGCCCACATTCCCCAGTCGTAGTACTCGTTGAAGCGCCAGTAATCCACCAGCAGTGCGCCGTGGTCCCCGGCGATGCCGCGGACCAGTTCGTTGTAGATGGCCGTGCGGCCGCGCATGGTGCTGAAAACCTTGGAGCCGCGTGCGTCGAACCCGGTGAACACCACAACCGTTGCCCCGGTCGCGGCCAGCTTGCCAATTCCGGCGTCGTACTCGGCCAGCAGATCATCGATGTCGATCCTGGGCCGCAGGATGTCATTGGCACCTGCGTAGATGGTCACCAGGGTGGGATTAAGTTCGACGGCGGCGTCCACCTGTTCGGCCATGATCTGGCGGAGTTTCCTGCCGCGGATGGCGAGGTTGGCGTACCCGAAGCCCGGATCCGCCGCACCCAGCTGTTCCGCGACCCGGTCAGCCCAGCCTCGGACACCGTTGGGGCGCGCGGGATCGTCATCACCCACGCCTTCCGTGAAGGAATCGCCGAGGGCTACGAAGCGGGTCGAAAAATCCATAGCGCCAGTGTGCCATCTGTTGCTGCGGGCAACCAAGAATCAGCTTTCGCGGAGGATCCAGTGGTCATCGTCGAGGCGGGCCACAATCTTTTCAGCGATGCGGGCCAAATCGTTGACATCGCGGTCTGTCAGGGCGTCCAGGAACTTGGTGCGGACCGCTTCCACGTGCCCCGGTGCCAGTGACACCAAAGTTGCCATGCCGTCGTCGGACAGGTGTGCGGTGGTGACGCGTGCATCCCGGGGGTGCGGACGCCGCTCCAGCCAGCCGCGCTTCTCCAGCTTGGACACAACGTGCGAGAGCCTGGACAGCGAGGAGCTGGTCCGGGCAGCCAGTTCACTCATCGGCAGGAAGCGGCCCTCGGCTTCGGACAGCATGGCCATGACGTTGTAATCGAACAGCGACACTTTGCCGGCGGTGTGCAGCTGGTTGTCCAGCGCGGCAGGAAGCATGGTGTTGATGCTCAGCATGGCCAGCCAAGCACGGCGTTCATCGGCATTGAGCCAGCGCGGTTCGGTCATGAATCCATTCTATGCTTGACAGTTCAAGTGGCTGGCCGACGCCCCGGTAGCATTGCCGTATGTATGTTGTGTCGCTGACTTACAAGGTGCCCGAAGACATTGTGGAGTTCCACCTGGCCGGCCATGTTGAGTGGCTGAAGAATGCCTTTGACGACGGCGTTTTTGTTGCAGCTGGTCGGAAAGTCCCCCGCACCGGCGGGCTGCTGCTGTCCAGGGCGGACCGGCAGACTCTCGACGGCAGCCTGGCCAAGGATCCTTTTTACGTCAACGGCGTGGCTGACTTCGAAGTCATGGAATTCGCGGCCAACAGGGTGGCGCCGGGCTTTGAAAACCTGTTGGATACCTAGGATTTTCCGGCCTTTGCCCGGTTCTTTTCGGCCAATTTCTTCAGCCCGCCCTTCCGCGGCACCTTGACCGGGTCCGGCCAGCGCGGTTTGAGGGTGTCGCCCAGTGTGACGCCCCGGATTTTGCGGCCGAAAAGTGGCAGCACCCACTCCCTCACCCAGCTCCGCTGACGCTGTTCCCACTCCCTGAGGCTGAGCCTTTCGAGCGGTTCCCACTCCTTGGGACGGATCTTATGCGGCACTCCAAGCTGGTCCAACACTTGCCCGGCGAGGTACTTGTGGCCGGCCTTGGACATGTGCAGCCGGTCCGAGTCCCACATCCGCCGGTCGTGGAAGGCGTCCAGGCACCAGTAGTCGACCAGGACGGCGCCGTAGGCAATGGCAATCGTTCGCACGCGCTGGTTGTAGAACGTATTGCGCTTCTTCAGCAGTTCCAGGACGGCGGAAACCTTGACGTCGAACCCGGTGAAGAGGACCACCGTCGCCCCGCTCCCGGCAAGCTGTGCCACCACGCCCTCATACTCGTCCATCAAGGCAGTCATGTCGGTGCCGATGTCCAGGATGTCGTTGCCGCCGGCGTACAGCGTCACCAGCGTGGGTTTCATGGCGAGTGCCGGCTCCAACTGCTCGCTGATGACGTGCCGCAGGCGTTTGCTCCGGATCGCCAGGTTGGCGTATTCCCAGCCAGGTTCAGCCTTCGCGAGTTTCTCCGCTACCCGGTCCGCCCAGCCCCGGACCCCGTTGGGCAGCCGCTCGTCCCGGTCCCCCACGCCCTCGGTAAACGAATCCCCCAGGGCAACAAACACACGCCGCCCACTCGAAGGAAACAAAGAATCAGCGCACACCCCGCCACGCTAACCACCCAAGGAAACGGCAGGGTTAACGGCCAGCGACAGGAACTGCAAGAGCGTCTGGAAATAACCCACATTAAGTGCGAGAGCGTTTGGGGGTGGGTCCGGATGTCTGCCCTCGGGCCCGGGCCTGCGAACCTTAGAGCTCGGCTTTGCCGCGGCGCCAGTAGCCCATGAACGCTACCTGCTTCCGGTCGATCCCCACGTCCCGCACCAGGTACCGCCGCATGTCCTTAATGACGGCCGCCTCGCCGGCGATCCAGGCGTAGAACGGCATGCCGCCCGCGGGAACGTCGGGGTTTTTGCTGGCCTCGATCTCGGCGGTTTCCATCCGCGCCGGGGTCTCCCAGAGGATGTCAACGTCCACATTGACGTCCTCGGGCTCCGGGCCTGCGCCGGCGTCGGACGCTTTGATCCCCACCCAGCCCGGAACGGGGACGGCCTTTCGCACGGCGTCCTGCAGCAGTTCTCCGTGCGGGCGGGCGCGTCCGATGGCTGCGCCGCGCGCAAGCCAGGTGATCTGGACGTCGGCCGGCGACGTAAGTTCAAGGAAGTCTCCGGCCTCCGGGACCTCAAGGAAGGCGTGGCCGGTCATGTAGGGCGGCAGGCTT
>NZ_QAIQ01000200.1:0-2704 GCF_003061105.1 Arthrobacter sp. HMWF013 | reverse complement strand
GGACACGCTGGGCCATTCCGGGCCGCCACTCGATCCCGCCGTAGATCTCTGCGGTGTAGCACTGGGCGGCGCGGTTGTTGGGGCCGATGATGGTGATGGAATCGCCCGGTTTGGCGTTGAGGGCCCAGTTGGCGGCCGGACCGCCGTTGCCCTCCGCATCAAAGTGCATGACGAAATCGACGTCGATCTCGGGGTAGACCGAGTCCAGCCGCGATCCACGGACGGTGTAGGTGCGCATGGAGCCGCGGACGGCAGGGTCCATGGCCAGCCATTCCTGGTACCAGCCGGACTGCGCCATCTCGAAGGCGGGCAGGGGGATCTCCGTGCCATCGTCCGCGAGGGAGGGGATCATCAGCTTGATCCGCAGGTCCAGGGTGTCGCCGTTCACGCCGAAGTCACGCAGGCAGTACCCGCCGAAGGTGATCCGGCGGAAGTTGGGGCTCAGCTCCTGCACGGAGGATACGGTGACCTCGAAGGCCAGGGTCATGGGCTCAGTGGCGGCAATATCGCGGGTCTTCATGAAACGAGCTCCAATTCAGTGGCGGTGATGTGGTGGCGTCCGATGGGAATGATCAGTGGCGTGCCTGAGACCGGATCAGGGATCACCCGGGATTCGAGGCCGAAGACGCTGCGGACCAGCTCCTCGGTAACAACAGCAGAGGGATCGCCGAGGGCAACAACTGCGCCGTTCTTCATGGCGATGACGTGGTCCGCGTAGCGTGCCGCCAGGTTCAGGTCGTGCAGGACGATGGCCACGGTGGTGCCGCGTTTGCGGTTCAGGTCCGTGACGAGGTCCAGGACTTCCACCTGGTGGGCCAGGTCCAGGTAGGTGGTGGGCTCGTCCAGCAGGAGGACCTCCGTTTCCTGTGCCAGTGCCATGGCGATCCAGACGCGCTGGCGCTGTCCGCCGGAGAGCTCGTCGACGTTCCGATCGGCGAGGTCCAGCGTTTCGGTCGCTTCGAGCGCGCGCTGCACGGCGGCGTCGTCCTCCGGGCTCCAGCTCCGGAAGAAGCCCTGGTGCGGGTACCGCCCGCGCCCCACAAGGTCGCGGACGGCAATGCCGTCCGGCGCGGTGGGGTGCTGCGGGAGGAGTCCCAGGGTGCGGGCCAGTTCGCGGGCGGGGCGGGAGTGGATGTCCTTCCCGTCCAGCGTGACCGCTCCGGCAGCAGGCTTGAGCAGGCGGGACAGTCCGCGGAGCAGCGTGGACTTGCCGCAGGCGTTGGCGCCCACGATCATGGTCACCTTGCCCTCGGGGATATCAGCCGTGAGGCCGTCCACCACGCAGCGCTGATCGTATTTCAGCGTGAGGTCCTTGGCGCTGAGAACAGCCATGTCAGGCATCCTTCCGGTTGGCCGTGACCAGGAGCCACAGCAGGAACGGGGCACCGAGCGCGCCGGTGATGACGCCGACGGGCAGCACGGTGCCGTCCAGCAGCAGGGGGGCAATGTTGGCGGCGAAGTAATCGGCCGCCAGGACAATGAGCGCCCCAACAAGGGCCGACGCCGGCAGGCTGGCTTTGTTCGTGACGCGCCGGGCGATGGGACCGGCGAGGAAGGCGACGAAAGCGACCGGGCCTGCTGCCGCCGTCGCCACCGCTGCCAGCGATACTGCCGTGACCACCACGGCGAGGCGGGTGAAGCCGACGCGGATGCCCAGTCCGGCCGCGGCGTCGTCGCCGAGTTCCAGGATGCGGAGCGGGCCGGCGAGGGCGATGACGGCCGGAATCAGAACCAGGAGCGCCAGGGACAGCATCGTGGCCCGGTCCCAGTTGGCGGAGTTGAGGGACCCGTTGAGCCAGACGAGTGCATCGGCTGCGGTGCGGATGTCCGCGCGGGTCATCAGGAAGTTGACCACTGCGTGCAGGGCGGCGGCGATGCCTACGCCTGCCAGGATCAGCCGGTTTCCGGCAGCGTTTCCACGGTTGCCGCCGCCGGAGCCGAGTGATCCGCCGCGGGAAATGGCGCAGATGACGGCTGCCACTCCGAGGGCTCCTGCCAAAGCGGCTCCGGAAACTGCCGCGCCGGATGCGCCGAAGACCACGAGGGCCGTGACTGCTGCAGCGCTGGCGCCGTAGCTGATGCCGATCACATCGGGGCTGGCCAGCGGGTTGCGGAGCATGGTCTGGAACAGTCCGCCGGCCAGGCCGAAGGCCACCCCGATCATGGTCCCGATCACGGCCCGGGGCAGCTTGTTCTCCATCACGATGAAGCTGGCGCCGGGGATCCGTTCGCCGCCTGTCAGGTGGGCGATGACGATCTTGAAAAAGTCCGGGATGGTCACGGTGTAGCTGCCGAGCAGGACGTAGACGCCAAACAGGAGGACGACGCCGGCCGCCAGAAGCCCTGTCCGCCAACCTTGCGCTTTCACTTTTGGTCGCCAAAACCCGGTTTTGACGGCCGGAAGTGACAGGGCAACGGGGGGTTTGGGGACGGTTTCGGTGAGTTTCACAGCCCGGCCCCTTTCCCGCGGCGGATCAGCCAGACGAAGACCGGTGCGCCGATGAGGGCCGTCATGATGCCGGCCGGGACCTCGCCGGGGAGCAGGATGACGCGGCCAACGATATCGGAGCCGAGGAGCAGCACCGGGGCCAGAACCAGGGAGAACGGCAGGATCCAGCGGTAGTCAGGACCCGTCACGGAGCGGACGGCGTGCGGAACGACCAGTCCCACGAAGCCGATGGGTCCGGCCAGCGCCGTTGCCGAA
>NZ_QAIQ01000199.1 GCF_003061105.1 Arthrobacter sp. HMWF013 | reverse complement strand
ATCCTACTTGCCGGAATGGGTCCAATACCTGCCGCCTGACTAGGCTTCGCTTTGTGGACTACTTGGTTTGCGTGGATGGTACCTGTCTTTGTCAAAAAGTCTCGCTATAGGCCATTGGCCGACCCTACTCTTTGAGGCATGACACCTAGCTATGGGGGCTTGGCGCTCGAAATTGTAGTACCGGTCTTCAACGAGGAAGCGGTACTCGAAAACAGCATCTCAAGGCTCGCCGAATACCTGACGCACGAAATGCCTTCGACGTGGAAAATAACCATCGCCGACAACGCAAGCACCGATCGGACTCCGGCAATTGCGGCGCGACTCAGCGAGCGATTGCCGAATGTGGAATATCGGCGCCTTGAGGTCAAAGGGCGCGGGTTCGCTCTTCGGGATGCCTGGAGCGCCTCGAATGCGAAAGTCCTGGCTTATCTAGATGTGGATCTTTCCACCGATCTGGCGGCACTACCGCCCTTGGTTGCCCCTCTGCTGTCAGGGCATTCCGATATTTCCATCGGCACGCGGCTTGGTCAGAGCTCAAGAGTCAGCCGTGGTCCAAAAAGGGAGTTCATTTCACGTTCGTACAACTTCCTCCTTCGACGGACCATGCAGGTGCGTTTTTCTGACGCGCAATGTGGGTTTAAGGCTATTAGGGCGGACGTGGCGCGTAGGCTCCTCCCGCACATTGCGGACAACGGCTGGTTTTTTGATACGGAATTGCTGATTATCGCCGAACGTTCCGGATTGCGCATTCATGAGATTCCTGTGGACTGGATAGATGACCCTGACAGTCGCGTAGACATCAAGCAGACTGCTCTAGATGACCTCCGCGGAATGGTCCGTGTGGCTGGCTCCCTATTTAAAGGGTCTATACCCGTCCAGGCCATTTACGCCGAACTCGGTCGGAGGCCAATAGTGCCACCAGAACGTCCCAGTTTCTTTGGTCAAGTTATCCGATTCGGCATGGTGGGAGCCTTCTCCACATTGGCGTTCGCCCTGCTGTACCTAGTACTGCAAAGTCCTTTCGGAGCGCAACAGGCCAACTTCTTGGCGCTGCTCCTGACCGCTGTCGGCAACACGGCCGCGAACAGGAGGTTCACCTTTGGCATCAGCGGTCCCGCGAGGCTGTTCACACAACAGCTCCAGGGCCTTATCGTTTTCCTCCTTGCATGGTGTATCACGTCATCATCTCTGCTTGTGCTACATGCAATAAACGGCGACGCGACGCCGGGCGCTGAATTGCTCACGCTGACGGCTGCGAACATCTTTGCCACCCTGATTAGGTTTGTGCTGCTTCGGATCTGGGTGTTCCGCGTGGGGAGACGTGACGAGCGATCCGCAATCGCTTCGAAAAGCCTTGCTGGCCAGGCTGCCCCGTGACTGCGGCATCGTCAAATCTGGTCGGACTCTTGCCATTCCCCATACCGCCACGGGCTAACGCCGGCTATTCGTCCGGATGGCGGCGCTGGCTCTTGGGCCCGCGTCCTGATCATGTGTGGGAACGTCCAGCCCTCCTGTCATTGCTTGCCCTATCAGCATTGCTATATACGTTTGGCCTGGACATCAACGGTTGGGCAAATTCGTATTACTCGGCAGCAGCAATGTCCGGGGCTCAGGACTGGACGGCTTTTCTCTTCGGCAGTTCGGATAGCGGCAACGCAATTTCCGTAGACAAACCGCCACTGAGCCTGTGGATCATGTCGCTTTCGGTTCGCTTATTCGGCCTTAGTTCGTGGAGTATTCTGCTCCCCCAGGCGGCTATGGGCGTCGCCAGTGTGTACCTCTTATTTCGTCTGGTCCGAACCCAAACCGACACAATTACGGGACTTGCCGCCGGAACCTTTCTTGCGGTCACCCCGGTGGCCACCGTGATCTTCCGGTACAACAATCCTGATGCTCTTCTGACCCTTCTCATGATCGGCATTGCCTATTGCACCCTTGAATCAATCCAACGCGGCAAAGTGCAGTTGCTGATAATGGCCGGCGTCCTGTCGGGAGCCGCGTTCCTGACCAAACAGCTTCAAGTTGGGCTGATCATCCCGGCAATCGGCGCCGCCTACTTTGCCTTCGCACCGTTTGGCGTCTTCCGCCGGGCGGGACACCTTCTGCTTGCAGCAACGGTTGCGGTCGTCTCCGGCGGGTGGTGGTTCCTGCTAGTCCAACTGACTGACCCGGGGCGAAGGCCATATGTTGGAGGGTCGAGGCTCAACAGCATCATTGAGCTGACCATGGGATACAACGGATTGGATCGGCTGACGGGAGCAGACGCAGGCCGAACCATGGCACCTGAAACTCAGGCACTAGCTCAGGACCTGGACGAAGGATTCCAACGGTTCCTGCAACCTCAGTTCTCGGGCCAATTTGGATGGTTCCTTCCCCTTGCAGTCGCTGGACTCTGCATGGCCGTATTCCTTCTTTGGAAAAGACGGGGAAGCAAGAGTTACCGCGCATTTCTCCTGCTTTGCGTTGCTTGGTTTATCTGTTCTGCCTCTGTGCTGGCGTTCATGTCTGGAATTTATCATCCGTACTACGCACTCAGTGTCGTGCCGTCCTTGTGTGCCTTGGCAGCAGTTGGGCTAATGAGTTTCCTAAGAACACAGCACCGATGGCAGTCCAGATCTCTTCTCGCCATTACCCTTGCGCTGACCATGACATTGGCATTTGTTTCAGCGGCACGCTCCACCAATGACTTTCCAGGGCTGCCGCTGGTGTTTCTTGCGCTGTGGGGTCTGACCATCGCGGTGCAACTCGTGCCGACAAAATTTCCGCGGGTTCAGTGGGCCACCACACTCCTGTTACTGCTGGCTCTGACCATCGGCCCAATCCTTTGGTCGATAAACACTGTAATGAGCCCCCATGCCGGCGCGGGTGTGGTGGCTGGCCCGAGCCTCAGAGGTGTGCGCACTGACCATCCAGACCGGCAGCAACTCGGACCAAATGTTCCGCTGAGCTTCATTGCAGTCATGTTTGGGGATGTCCCGAACGACGGGATCCTAAGGAAGATCGAAGCCGTCCCGGACGAGGTGACGTGGGCCACCGCGGTGGTAGGTTCTGAGTCGGCAGCAAACTACCAACTGGAACTCGGACGGGCCGTTATGCCAATTGGTGGCTTCGACGGGACAGACCCGTATCCAACCCTGGAGCAGTTCAAAACCCTCGTAGACCAGAAACGAGTCGGATCGTTGACGGTGCAGAACCTGCCGCCTCTTACCTCCGAGGGGCGCGGAGAGTCAGCCCGGATAGTCGAGTGGGTAAGGTCAAATTTCGCGCCCGATAAATTCGACGGATCCGAGTTCTACGACCTAGCACAGTAGACGAGTCGTATCAGGATGCTCGCGGAAGTGCTGCTTGCCACCTCTGTTTTCGTTCAGATGACAGATGCTTCCACTGTCAGCGTTTTCATTGCCGCGAGGGCGCATTTGAGTCCAAATGCCGGTGATACCACGGACGAGGGGTCGACCGGATCGTGATCTCCATCAGTGGAGCGAGTTCATCGGCTTAGTCTGGACGATAGTTGAATCGATGACGCGGTCTTCCGGGCAGTAGCCGGTGGACTGAGACGGCGGGAGTGCGCGAAGTAGTTGTCACGGTCGTCGGCCCGGCGCTCAAGGCATAGTTGAGGACGTTCCCCGCATTGCCCTTCCCCAAAAAACCCAACAAGGGGAACTGGAGCCGTGCCAACATGCTTCCATGGCGTTCAGAACCGTATCTCCACCCCGTAACGAAGCGCGGCATTTCAGGCGTCTCCGTGAACACGTCCGGTGCGGCAGGACCTGGCGAATGCCTCGGCTAAGGTCGGGTCCTAACCTACGACCATGTTCTCATCAATGAAACCCAGGGTCAGTTGTTCCGCCACCCGGATCTGGGGACCGTGATGGAATTCCCAACAGCCGCCCGGACTTGCCGCTGACAGCCCTTGAAATTGACAGCGTCCCTAGCGGACTTCAGGAGCGGGTCGATCGTGGCCCCGACACCTGCATCACGATGCGTCCTGACAGCCGGCGCCGGCCTCGTCGCCTCGGATCGCCGAGAGGTCCCACCCCAGTCACGGATGGTAGGCAGGCCCGTGGTCGCTGTCAGGCATTACCCGATGGCATCCCGGCGAACCGCCACAAGCCACCCAGGATCTTGAGGGTGTCAAAGCCGCGGTCCTTCAATGCGGCTTCCGCATTACCAATTTCGCTGGCGCATTTTCGCGAGCGCTGAATCTTGTCATGTCCTCGCCAAGCACTGACAGAGGAAGGTCGCAGCAAAAAGCCCGCCCCGCCATTGGCGGGACGGGCTTCTACGTAAGCGGGATTAGCGCTTGGAGTACTGCTGAGCCTTACGGGCCTTCTTAAGACCGGCCTTCTTGCGCTCGATGACGCGGGCGTCACGAGACAGGTAGCCGGCCTTCTTCAGGATGGCGCGATTGTTCTCGACGTCGATCTCGTTAAGTGAACGGGCAATGCCGAGGCGCAGGGCACCGGCCTGGCCTGAGATGCCGCCGCCGTGGATACGGGCAATGACGTCGTAGGCGCCGTCAAGATCGAGGATCTTGAAGGGCTCGTTGACGTCCTGCTGGTGCAGCTTGTTCGGGAAGTAGTTGTCCAGCGCGCGGCCGTTGATGGTCCACTTGCCGGAGCCCGGCACAACGCGGACGCGGGCAACAGCTTCCTTGCGGCGGCCAACAGCTGCGCCGGCAACGGTCAGCGCCGGACGCTCCTTCTTCGGCGCAGCAGCTTCAGCAGCTCCGCTTTCAGAGGTGTAGCTGGTCAGGGTTTCCTCAGCCTCAACGGCTTCGGTGGTCTCTTCGTTCTGAGCCACGATTCTCCTTGTATAGATAAGTTGTTTGGTGGCCAGGACTACTGGGCGACCTGGGTGATTTCGAAAGTCTTGGGCTGCTGGGCGGCGTGGGGGTGCTCTGCACCGCGGTACACCTTCAGCTTGCCCAGCTGCTGTGCAGCGAGGGAGTTCTTGGGGAGCATGCCCTTGATGGCCTTCTCAACGGCGCGGACCGGGTTGGATTCCAGGAGTTCCGCGTAGTTGACGGAGGTCAGGCCGCCCGGGTAACCGGAGTGGCGGTATGCGCGCTTCTGCTCCAGCTTGGCGCCGGTCAGGGCAACCTTCTCAGCGTTGATGATGATGACGAAGTCGCCCATGTCCATGTGGGACGCAAAGGTGGCCTTGTGCTTGCCGCGCAGCAGGATTGCGGTCTGGCTCGCGAGACGACCAAGGACAACGTCTGTGGCGTCAATGACGTGCCACTGGCGGTTGATATCGCCGGGCTTCGGGGTGTACGTACGCACGGTTTTTGCCTCGTTCTTGTTCTGGCGTTCTTGTTTAGGCGTCACTTAAGGTGTGCACCTACTATCTATGCGCTACCGGAACAGAGGTGAGGGCTCTATGTAACCAGTCATCCTAAGGACCCGAATGTGCACGTTGAGTAGTTATCCTGCAACCGGATTCTCAAGCGGGCACGCATCATCGAGAAAGGACACGCACAACGACTACCAATGTTAGCTTGAACCGGGCCCCAGGGTCAAAATGGGTGAGCCGGACAGTCTTTCGCCGCCCGCCGGCCTGAAGAAGTAGGGGACGCAGTGACCATTTGGGGTAATGCAGCTACCGCCGGACCGCTGTTTGTGGCTCTCCTCGGACTGATGGGTCTCATTCTCTCACCGCTAGCAGAGCTCCTCATTGCCATGCTTCTCCCCAGAGTCGGTCCGTTGCCGGCCATGCGCGTCAGGATCACGACGGCGGTAATCACCGGGGTGATCTGTGCAGCCTTCGCATTCCGGTTCGGTGCCGACCTGGCCCTGCCGGCGTTCGCACTCCTTGCCGTCCTTGGCGTGCAACTGGCCCGAATTGACGTATTGCTCCATCTGCTGCCAAACCCGCTGGTTCTATCGCTATTAACAGGGGGGCTGGCGTGCTTATTGGCGGCCACCTTTGGGGGGCAACCCTTGATTAGTCTGGTGCGCGCGTTGACTGGTGCGGCAGTTCTCTTCGTCACTTACCTGATTCTGGCGTTAATTTCGCCAGCGAGCTTGGGAATGGGCGATGTAAAGCTTGCCGCGCCGATTGGCCTCTACCTGGGGTACTTAGGTTGGACGCAACTGCTCTACGGCGGACTGCTCGGATTCATTCTCAATGGTGTTGTCACGGTGCTTGTAGTAGCGCAAAAACGTAGGGATCGTAAGGCTGAAGTGGCCCATGGACCATCAATGCTCGGCGCCGCAGCGGGCGTAGCACTCTTCCTTTTCTAGCTAGCTTGCTGCCCGCTAAACG
>NZ_QAIQ01000198.1 GCF_003061105.1 Arthrobacter sp. HMWF013 | reverse complement strand
GTGCGGCCTGCAGCTCAAGAGTTGGCACCGCCATCTCAGCAGCTGCCTTGCGGGCCTGGGCGGCTGCCAGCCGGCGGCGTCTTTCCCGCCGCGCAACTTCGGTTTCGAACCGGCCTGTTGCAAGCGTGCGCGCCGCCGCCGCGGCCACTGCGGCTGAGGAGAGTTCGGCTGTGTTGCGTTCTGCCTCTGCCTGCAGCCATGCGATCCGGCCGGCAGGGTCCGCCTGGCCATCCACCCCGGAATCCCCGAGGGCCAATGGTGAGGCGTCCGCTTCAGCGCGCGCGGACAGCAGCTCAAGCTCCGCATTCAGCCGTGACACATCGTTCCGGGCGGCCTGGGACAGTGCCGACAGTTCCTGCTCCAGCGCCTCGAACCGCTGGGTACCGAAGAGTTTCTGCAGCAGTTCCAGGCGGTCTGTGGCCTTGGACCTCAGGAACGCCGCGAAGTCGCCCTGCGGGAGCATCACCACGCGCGTGAACTGCTCGCGGTCCATGCCCAGCAGGGCCGTGATCTCAGCGCCTGCTTCGTCGTTGCGTCCCGACTTCTCTGTCCAGGCCCCGCCGATCCGCTCCCGGAGAAGGGTTTTGGCCTGTTGGGTGGTGAAACCGTTCTTGCCCCGGGCGCTGGGCTTCTCCCACGACGGGGATCTGGTGACCTCAAAATGGCGCCCCTGGGCCGAGAACTCACACGTGACCGCTGGTTCCAGGGCAGGCTCAGCATGATCGCTGCGGAGCCGCTTGCCTTCCTGTCGTGCACCCGGGACCGATCCGTACAGGGCAAAGCAGACGGCATCAAGAACGCTGGTCTTGCCGGCTCCGGTGGGACCGTTCAGGAGGAAGAGCCCGTGGGCGCTCAACCTGTCGAAGTCGATTTCCTCCGTGCCGGCAAAGGGTCCGAATGCCGAGATTTTGAGGCGGTGGATTCTCACAGTGATGCCTCCCGGAGCCGCACGTTGTCCAGGGCAGCAGCAAGGGCCGTCCGTTCGGCCTCATCAGCGTCCCGGCCGCGGACGTGATCCAGGAAGCCGCAGCAAACAGACAGATCGTCCCGGGCTTCGGCGAGCCTGCTGCTGTAGCTTGCCGCAGCCTTGCCGGCGCCCCCCTGGGGATCGAAACCAAGGACCAGGGTGTCCGGGAAACGTGCCCGGAGCCGTTCCATGGCCTGCTGTGGCCTTTGTGCATCCGTCAGCGTTATCTGGCAGTACGCGCCTTCAGCCCACGCATGCTCGCCGGACTCCAGCAATTCCGTCATGCCTCCTCGAAGCACGGCCAGCTTCCGGGGCGGCTCCCATGTCAGTTCCGAGACACCGTTGACGCCGTCCGGGCCGACGTCGATCAGCCAGCTTCCCTTGGTGTGCTTGGCTTCGGAGAACGAGTAGGCCAGCGGTGAGCCCGAATACCTGACGTCCGGCGAAAGGGTTTGCCGCCCATGGAGGTGTCCCAACGCGGTATAGCTGAAGCCGTCGAACAGATCCAAGGGCACGGCCCCCACGCCGCCGATGCTGAGATCACGCTCGCTGTCAGAGCTGATTCCGCCGCTGGCAAAGGTATGGGCCAGCACCACGGAGTGGACCGCTCCAGCATTCTTGCGTTCTGCGAGGTCCGTTCGGATGCGATCGGTGGCGGCGCGCGTTACCTCGAAATGGCTTGCAGGCTCCACCCCCAGCTGTTCAGCGACCAGGCGGGGTTCCAGCCAGGGAATCCCGTAGATGGCCAGGACCGCACCGTTTGCCCCCTGATCGCCGGCACCGGGGTCGAGGGGCAGGATGATGGGTTTGTCCAGGTCCGCCAGCCTGGTCCGCAGGTGGACGCCGCCCCGCTCCAGGAGCCGGGATGCGAATCCCAGCCTGATGGCGGAGTCGTGGTTACCGCTGGTCAGCACCACCTGGGCGCCGGCGGCGGTCAGCCTGACCAGGGCCTCGTCAAGCAACCCCACGACGTCGACGCCCGGCAGGGCGCGGTCGTAGACATCACCGGCAATCAGGACGACGTCGACCTTGTTTGCAGAGACGGAGGTGACAAGCTGATCGACGAAGTCCCGCTGGGCGTCCAGCATCCCGACGCCGTGGAACGACCGGCCCAAATGCCAGTCGGATGTGTGCAATAACCGCATATTCCTACGCTATCGGCTGCCACTGACAGTTTCGGCAACCGCCGCAGCGGACCGTCCTAGCCGCGCTTCCCGTCGAAGAATTCGCGTGCCTCGTCGCGGTTGTCCGGCTCCCCCGGTGTGACAACGGCAGCGGTGGCGGAAGCAGCGGCGGGGGCGGCGGACTCCCGGACCTCCGGAGACTCAGCGTCGTCGGCAGTTTCACCGGCGTTCAACCCGGCGTCCTCAACAGCGGCGGTTGACGCTGCGGCCGGTGCGGCGAAGCCGCGGAAGACCAGGCCCGCAATGGCAGCGCCCACCAACGGGGCAACCCAGAAGACCCACAGCTGCTCGAGGGACCAGCTGGAGCTGAACACGGCGGAGGCGGTGGCGCGGGCCGGGTTGAAGGGGGCGTTGCCCACTGAGAGGCCAAGCTGGAGCAGGAC
>NZ_QAIQ01000197.1 GCF_003061105.1 Arthrobacter sp. HMWF013 | reverse complement strand
GGGTTGAAGGGGGCGTTGCCCACTGAGAGGCCAAGCTGGAGCAGGACGGCGAAGGCAAGGCCCACGGCAACGGCCGCCGACGCTTTGTTGTTGTTTTTGTCATGGGTGGTGCCGAGGAACACGGCAACCAGGATGGCGGCGCCAAGAACTTCCAGCAGGAGCACCGCGGCGAGGGGGGCCTGGATGATCGAGTGCTCGCCGAAACCGGCGGTGACGGTATCAAACGCGGTCCTGCTGTCCTGGATGCCCGGCAGGGTCCGGAGAATGCCGAAGAGCGCCAGTGCACCGAGGAGGCCGCCCACCAGCTGTGCGCCGATGTAGGCTGCCGCGTCGGCAAGGCGGATCCGCCCGGCAACCGCGTGGCCCACTGTCACGGCGGGGTTGAAGTGTCCGCCGGAAACGTAGCCCACGGCCAGCATCGCCGCGGTCACGGCCAGGCCTGCGGCGAGCGCCGCGGGCAGCGGGCTGGACTGCGGGATGGAGAACAGCGGCACACCCAGTCCTGCGACCACGAGGAACAGGCTGCCAAAGGCTTCCGCAGAGAGCCTGGCTGCCAGACCATGGCGGACGCCGGCGGGGTTGCCTGCTGCTGGCGCCGGAGCGGGTTCATGGTGGACGGGCAAGGGCATGGTCATGGCGGGGGCAGTCCTTATCAAAGCGGTGTCACTGCGGCGGGGTGCGAACACGCCGGGCCGCGGAAATTCGTGGGGGCCATTGCATTCTGCCAAGGAATTCTGGACATTGGCTGAGTCCGAGCTTAGCGTCCGGCGCCCGGCAGCCCTGCCACCACGGTAAATTTGCTGTCATGAGCATCGATCAAGGCGCCGTTGCGGCGCCCTCGCTGAAGTCCCGCATCCATGGCTGCCTCCTGGGCGGCGCACTGGGGGACTCGTTGGGTTACGCCGTGGAATTCGACTCGATCGAGGCCATCCGGCGCCGTTTCGGACCTGACGGATTGGCTGACCTGACAGCGCTCGACGGCGCCAGCCACTTCTCGGACGACACCCAGATGACGCTGTACACCGTTGACGGATTGGTGGAGGCACTCGAGTGGGCCAACGACGGGGTGGGAGCGGACGTCAACGCCTGCCTGTGGCTGGCCTACCTCCGCTGGCTGGATACCCAGGGCGAGCCTGCACACCCGGCGGC
>NZ_QAIQ01000196.1 GCF_003061105.1 Arthrobacter sp. HMWF013 | reverse complement strand
CCCTGGAGCTGTACCGGAAGGCCCTGAAGCTGCGCCGGGAACTCCAGGCCGCTGAGGAACTGACCTGGATCCCCACGGCCAACTCAAAGGTCCTGCATTTCAGCCGTCCCGGTGGCTGGCAGTCAGTGACCAACTTCGGTGACCTCGCCGTCGAACTTCCCGCAGGGACCGTACTGGTCAGCAGCGCCCCGCTGGAAGACGGCAAGCTGGCCGCCAACAGCACTGCCTGGCTGCGCTGACATCCCTCAAATCCCGAACACAGGTGGCGGGACCCGGCCGGGTCCCGCCACCTGTCCGTCTGCCGCAGCCCATGAAAGAGTGAAGCAATGACTGAACACACCGCTCCATCGTCCGCGCAGGAGCTCATCTACGGCTGCATGGGCCTGGGCGGAAGCTGGTCCGACGAGCCGCACGGCACCGACCATGTGGACGAGGCTGCGGCGGCCATCGAGGCCGCGCTGGACGCGGGCATCACGCTGTTCGATCACGCCGACATCTACCGCAAGGGCAAGTCCGAAGCAGTGTTCGGGGAGGTCCTCGCGGCAACGCCGGGCCTGCGCGAGCGCATCCGGCTGCAGACAAAGTGCGGGATCCGGCTGGGCGAGAAGGGGATCCCCGGGCACTATGACCTGAGCCGGGACGCCATCCTGGAGCGCGTCGGCGGCAGCCTGGCGAGGCTGCGGACGGACTTCGTGGACGTGCTCCTGCTGCACCGCCCCGATCCGCTGACTGACCTCGCAGAGGTGGCGGACGCCGTCGGGCAGCTCATGGCCGAGGGCAAGGTACGCGCCCTGGGCGTGTCCAACATGTCCGGCGCCCAGATCCAGGCGCTGCAGGACCGGCTGGAGGTGCCCCTGGTGGCCAACCAGCTGGAGATGAGCCTGCTCAAGCGTGCCTGGCTGGAAAGCCAGGTCCTGGTCAACCACGCCGAGTCGCTGGATTACAGCTTCCCGCACGGAACGCTCGAGTACTGCGCCCGGAACGGTCTCACGCTGCAGGCCTACGGTGCGCTGGCCCGGGGACTGTACACCGGTGCTGCGCCGGAAGACCCGACGACGGCGGAGACTGCGGCGGCAACGCTGGTGGCGGAGCTGGCCGGGAAGTACGGAACGTCCGGGGAAGCGGTGCTGCTGGGCTGGCTGATGAAGCACCCGGCGAAGATTGCGCCCGTGATCGGGACGGTCAATCCGGCCCGGATCAGGGCCTGCGCGGATGCCGGCCGGGTAGCTGCGGCCCTGACCCGGACCGAATGGTACGGGCTGTGGATCGCCGCCCGGGGGACCAGCATCCCCTGATCCGTGACGCCGCACGCCCGTATTGTTCGTATTGGTCATGTGATGGCGGTACCACTTAGCGCTGGCGGTGCCATGCCGGATACGGTAGAAGCATGACGTCAACCATCGCCACCGAGACCATACGGCCGGAACGCAATATCCCAGCAGAAATCGCCCGTTCATGGCTCCTGGTGAACGCAATGAAAACAGAACTGTTCGACCAGTCTGCCGCCTCGCGCGCGGATTCGATCATCCTTGATATCGAAGACGCAGTGGACCCGTCCCAGAAGGACCAGGCCCGCGGCCACGTCATTGACTGGCTGAGCGGCGGCGGCAAGGCCTGGGTCCGCATCAACGATGCCACCAGCCCGTTCTGGGCCGACGACCTCGCCGGACTGCGTGGAACCCCCGGCCTGCTCGGGGTCATGCTCGCCAAAACCGAGTCCGCTGACCAGGTGACCGAAAGCTTCCACCGCATGGACGGCAAAACGCCTGTTATCCCGCTGGTGGAATCCGCCGTCGGCATCGAGGAAGCCAACAACATCGCCAAGGCGCAGGGCGCGTTCCGCCTCGCCTTCGGCTCCGGTGACTTCCGCCGCGACACCGGCATGGCCGCCACCGCCGAGGCCATGGCCTACCCGCGCGCCAAGCTCGTGGTCGCCAGCCGGGTCGGCAACCTGCCCGGCCCCATCGACGGCCCCACCGTGGGCACCAACCACCCCATCCTGCGCGAGCAGACCGGCATCACCGTCATGATGGGCATGACCGGAAAGCTTTGCCTGGCGATCGACCAGACCCCGGTGATCAACGAGGTCATCAGCCCCACGCCGTCCGACGTCGCCTGGGCTACCGACTTCATGAACGACTTCGAGGCCAACGGCCGTGTTATCCGCGACGGCTCCGATCTCCCGCGCCTGGGCCGTGCCGAGAAGATCATGAAGCTCGCCGTGGCCTTCGGAGTCCAGCCGGCCCTGTAACGCCTCTCCAGCAACGCGCCTCTCCACCAACGCGCCTCTCCACCAACGCGGATCTCCAGCAACGCGCCAACGCGCCTCTCCAGCAACGCGGGGTCACTTACCGCCCGATAACGACGTCGGATTGGGCGTTAAGTGACCCCGCGTTGCCGTTGCGGGGCGTGCAGTCTACTGAAGCTGCGGCGCTCGGTAGACTGTCACGGTGCTCAAAGAATTCTGGGAGTCTGCGCCCACCTCGTACAAAGTCCTGGTTTTCAGTGCCATGGCGCTGATCGGCGTCGGGCTGATCCTGAACATTGTGGGCAACACCAGCAACAACCGGGAGCTGGCCGTCGCCTCCCTGGCCGTCATCGGGTTGGGCCTGGTCCTGCACATCGTGGGCATCGTGGTCCGCGGCCAGGCGATCCGGAAGAACCTCAGGCGCTAGCCGCCGCGGCGGCGTTCCTGCCCACATGGCTGCGGGCATGCTCCACGGCCGCCGGAAGATCGTCGAACAGGTGCTTGTGGTGGCGGAGCGAGCGGATCACGCCAACGTTGGTCACCAACTGCAGGTGATCCGGCCGGACTCCCTTCAGGAGGACCGTGATGCCGCGCAGCTCCAGGGCGGAGATGACCTCCACGAGGGCATGGGCGCCGGTGGCGTCCAGCATCCGGAGCTGGGAGAGCCTGATGATGGCCACCTGGATGTCCCGCACCTGGCTGATCTCCTGGAGGATGCGTTCAGCGGCGCCGAAGAACATGGCACCGTCCAGCCGGAACACGGCAATATGCTCATCGCCTTCGGCCCGTGGCCCGGAAATGTCCTCGCGCTGGACACTGCTCAGCGAAGCAAACTTGCGCAGCGTGAACAGCGCGGCTGCGGCGAGCCCGATCTGGATCGCGACGATCAGATCGAAAGCCACCGTGATGAGTGCCGTGAGGATGAAAACCACCGCATCCGGCCGCGTGGACCGCAGGATCGCCGTGACTGTCCGCCGGGACACCATGCGGGTCGCGGTCACCATCAGCACACCTCCCAGGGCGGCCAGCGGAATCTGACCTACCAGCCCGGCGGCCAGATAGACGATGCCCAGGAGCACCACCGCATGCACCACCGCGGAAAGGCGGGTCCTGGCACCTGAGCGCACATTCACGGCAGTCCTGGCAATGGCTCCGGTGGCCGGCATGCCGCCAAACAAACCGGCAGCGATCGAGGCCAGGCCCTGGCCGGTGAGTTCGCGGTCAGGGCTGTAGGCCCCGCTGGGGGTTCCGTCCGGGCCTGCCATGCCGCCTGCCACGCGGGCCGACAACAGCGATTCGATGGCCGCGAGCGCTGCAATCGCGACGGCGGGCATCGCCAGGGCGCCCAGTGAAGCAATGTCCATCGCCGGCAGCGCGGGGGAGGGCAGGGAATGCGGCAGCGCGCCGATCCGGGGAACGTCCAGCCCCAGAAGTTCGGCGGCCACAGCCGCCAGGATAACAGCGAGCAGGCTGGCCGGCAGTGCCCGGAAGAACTTCTGGACCATCACCATCACGACGGCGACGCCCGCCACCAGAGCCAGCGTCAGCATGACGGTAGGGGACTCGGCCCGGGACGCTGCTTCGATGGCCGCCAGCAGCGTGTTGTGGCCCGGTGTCCCGGCCGTGCCGGTGGCCAATGGAACCTGCTGGAGGAAAATGATGGCGGCAATGCCGAGGGTGAAGCCTTCCACCACCGGCCACGGGATGAAGGCCACCGCCTTGCCCAGCCCGCTGATGCCCAGGACGCAGACCATGAGCCCGGCCATCAGCGAAACCAGGGCCACGCTGCCCGTCCCGTGCACCGCCACCACGGGAGCCAGCACCACCACCATGGCGCCGGTGGGTCCCGAGACCTGGACATGCGAGCCGCCCATCACCGCAGCCACCAGCCCGGCCACAATCGCGGTGATCAGGCCCGCCTCGGCGCCCACCCCCGAGCTGACCCCGAACGCGAGAGCCAGCGGCAGTGCCACGATACCCACCGTGATCCCGGCCAACAGGTCTGACCGCCAGGACTGCCGGAGCCCGGCGTAGTCCGCCCGGGAGGGCAGGAACCGGGCGAGCGCCGTGGAACCGGACCGCAGGGCCGTGCTCACGAGGCTGGCTCCGCCGGAAGGTGACCGGCAGGCAGTTCCTGCGCGAGCCTGAGTTGTTCGTTGGAATCAGCAAGGCTGTCGAGCAGGAAGGCGCGGGCGATGGAAAGCAGTTTCGAAATCCCAGGGTGCGCCAAGCGGTAGGTCACGGCGTTGGCCGTCCGCACCGACGTCACTACTTTGTGCTTGCGCAGGGTGGCGAGGTGCTGTGAAAGGTGGGAAGCCTCAAGCCCGGTTTCGGTGAGCAGGTAGCTGACAGGAGCCGTGTTCTCCGGAGCCGCAGCCAGCAGCTCCAGGATCCTGATCCGGGCCGGGTGCGCCAGCGCTTTGAACAGGTTGGCCTTGATCTCGTACAGCGGGGCCTGGGCGGGGGACAACATGGCGTGCGCTCCTTTGTGGCATCTCACAAGCTCACTTGATGGAATGATGAATCCATCATATCAAGGCGACACAAGACCCCTCCGCGGCAGCCCTAAGGATAGGCTTGGAGCCATGACTATCAATCCGGATCTGCAGGGCCGCAGCTACCCTGCCGCAGAGGTGTACGACGTCGGCCGCGAAAAAATCCGCGAGTTCGCCCGCGCGGTCAAAGCCACCCACCCCGCCCACTTCGACGTCGAGGCCGCCAAGGCCCTGGGCCACCGGGACCTTGTTGCGCCGCCCACCTTCGCCATCATCATTGCCCAGCGCGCCGACGCCCAGCTGATCGAGGATCCGGAAGCCGGGATCGACTTCTCCCGGGTGGTCCATGCGGACCAGCGCTTCATCCACCACCGCCCCATCATCGCCGGCGACCGGCTCGTCGCCGAACTCCACGTTGACGGCGTCCGCGCCATGGGAGGCGGGGCCATGATCACCACCCGGGCCGAAATCTTCGCCGTATCCGACGGCAGCAGCGAAGGCCGTGAACCGGTCACCACCACCACCTCATCCATCCTGGTCCGCGGAGAGGGACAGTAATCATGAGCCCCACTTTCAACGAACTCACGGCCGGCCAGAACATCGGCAGCCGCACCATCGAGGTCACCCGCACGGACCTGGTCAAGTACGCCGGTGCCTCCGGGGACTTCAACCCCATCCACTGGAACGAAGCCTTCGCCACCGGAGTCGGACTGCCCGGCGTCATCGCCCACGGCATGTTCACCATGGGTGCCGCCGTGCAACTGGTGAGCGACTGGGCAGGCGATCCCGCCGCCGTCGTCGATTGCCAGACCCGTTTCACCAAGCCCGTTCCGGTGACGGACACCACCGGCTCCCCGGAACCAGGGGCAACCATCGAGGTCAGCGGCGCCATTGGAAAGCTCGACGCCGATGCCGGCACCGCACGCATCGACCTCACCGTCGTCTCGGCGGGCCAGAAAGTGCTGATGAAGGCCCAGGCCGTCGTCAGGGTGTCCTGAACCGCGGCGAGTCCTTGACCACCCCGGCAGCGACTGCTGCCGAGGTAACGCGCTGGCGCAACGCCGTCGTGGTGGCCTATGGCGCCAGCGGAGTGGCCTTCGCCTCCTGGGTGTCACGGCTGCCGGCCATCCGCGACGGCCTGGACCTGACTCCCGGCAACGTCGGGCTGCTTCTGCTCTGCATGACGCTGGGGTCATTCCTGTCCGTGTCCGCCTCCGGGCTGATTGTCCTGAGGCTGGGCTCCAAGCTGACCATCCGTACCGGCGGCCTCATGGTGGGCGCCGGGCTGGCCATCACCGGATTCGGTACTTCGGTGCTGGCCAATCCCGTAGCGGTAGCCGTGGGCCTGGCGGTCATCGGCCTCGGCACGGCCAGTTGGAACACTGCGTCC
>NZ_QAIQ01000195.1 GCF_003061105.1 Arthrobacter sp. HMWF013 | reverse complement strand
CCACGGCAGCAAGCCACCGCCGGTGGCTTGCTGCCGTGGCGCTCGCAGGAGCAGCCCTGATGCTGTCCGCCGTGGCCGCGGCGGCGCGCCCCGTGGAACTGACCACCAGCCGTCCGGAGCAGCACAACCGGGACATCATGCTATGCCTGGACACCTCCGGCTCGATGAGCAGCGCCGACGCAGCCGTGGTGGACGTTTTTGCCCGCCTGGCGAAGGAGTTCGACGGCGAGCGGATCGGCCTCACGGTCTTTGACAGCACCGCCGTCCAGGTCTTTCCCCTGACCGACGACTACGGCTACGTGCAGGAACAGCTCACCCTCGCCCGCGATGCCTTCGAAGGGAAACCCGGCAGTTCCGGCTTCCTGGACGGTACCTGGGGCGGGCGCGGTTCCTCGCTGATCGGCGACGGCCTGGCCGCCTGCGTCAACGGCTTCCCGGCTGCAAAGCCCGGAACTCCGTCCGGCCCGCAGACCAGCACAAGCTCCGGCCCGAAGCGGTCCCGGTCCGTTGTTTTCGCGACGGATAACTACCTTTCCGGCGATCCCATTTTTACCTTGGAGCAGGCGGCTGCCCTGGCCACCGAACGCGGTGTCCGGGTGTACGCACTGAATCCCGGCGACCTGGATTATGGAACCGGGCCGGGCCAGCCCGGGGCCCGGCTCCGGGCGGTGGCCGAAGCCGGTGGCGGCGCCTACTACGCGCTGGAGAGCCCCGAGGCCGTTGCGGGCATCGTGCGGACGGTACAGGAGACAGAAGCAGCGGCGCTGCAGGGTGCACCCCGCGCCGTGGTCTCGGACCGGCCCGAGCTGCCCCTCGCCGTGGCACTCCTGTCCGGGCTGGTGCTGGTGGGCGCGTCCTGGAGGCTGAGGCCATGACGCTGCAACCCATCCTGCCGTGGTGGCTCCTGGCTGCGATAGCCGCTGTTGCGGTGCTCTTTCCGGCCTGGCGGGTGGTCCGCCCGGCCGGCAACCCCTCCTCCGGTCAGGTGCGCGAATGGCTGTTCCGGAGCGCGTTGGTCCTGCTCCTGGTTGCCGCGGCGCTTCGTCCCGGTATCCCTGGCGGCAGCGCCCAGGGGGCCTCTACGGACCTCAATGTCTTCTTCGTCGTGGACACCACTACCAGCGTTGCGGCCGAAGACTACGGCAACCGCGCGCCCCGGCTTGAGGGGGTCCGACAGGACATGATGGCGATTGCCGCGGAACTGCCGGGAGCCCGCTTTTCCGTCCTGACGTTCGACAGCAACGCCGTGGTGCGGATGCCCCTCACCGCCGATACCACGGCCCTTGAGACCACCGTTTCGGTCCTCGAGCCGCAGGTTACCGCCTACTCCAAGGGAAGCAGCGTCACCATCGCCGGAAAACTGCTGGCCGAACGCCTGGCCGCAGCACGGAAAAGCCATCCGGAGCGGCCCCGGCTGGTCTACTACCTGGGCGATGGTGAACAGACCAGCGCAACGGCACCGGTGGCGCTGAAAGTCGACGGCGGCCTGATCGACGGAGGGGCGGTACTTGGCTACGGCACGCAGGAGGGCGGCAGGATGAAGGAACCAGGCCAAGATCCGTCCGGCGATGGGGAAGGCAACGGCTACATCCAGGACCGCACCTCGGGAGCCGGGAAGGACGCCCTGTCAGTCATCGATGAAGGGCGGCTGCGCGGGATATCAGCTGACCTGGGCGTTCCCTACGTACACCGCTCCGCCGGGGATCCGGTAGCGCCCATGATGCAGCAGGCCCGCCCCGGGGAGCTGCAGCGCGCGGCGGACAACCAAAGCCTGGCCGGCAGGACGGAACTCTATTGGATCTTCGCCGTGGCAGCGTTCCTGCTGGGCCTGCGCGAGATGTTCCTGCTGGTACGCCAGTGGCGCCAACTCCGGCCCCAAGAGGGGGCGCTGAGATGACGCAGCGCGCCACACCCGACGCGGGGGAGCGGACGCCTGTCCGGCGGCGGCTGCTCCTCTGGTCTGCCCTGCCAGCCGCCGTCGTCCTGTGCCTGTCCGCCAAGCTGCTCAGCCTGGGCATCCTGGCCGGCGCGGCTGACCGGGGCTTCGCTGCCGGGGATGGTGGCGCGGTGGCGGACGCGGCGGCCGGACTGAATATCGCCAACTTCATTGAGCCGCATAAAGCGCCGTTTGCGGCGAGGACC
>NZ_QAIQ01000194.1 GCF_003061105.1 Arthrobacter sp. HMWF013 | reverse complement strand
TACGCTGCTCAACCCGGAGCAGCTTGCGGCCTTCTGGTGCCAGTGTCATCAGTTCTCTTCCCTTAGCATTGCGGCTAGCATTCGA
This sequence comes from Arthrobacter sp. HMWF013, assembly GCF_003061105.1. Classification (GTDB taxonomy): domain Bacteria; phylum Actinomycetota; class Actinomycetes; order Actinomycetales; family Micrococcaceae; genus Arthrobacter. The sequence continues at coordinate 5,604 of NZ_QAIQ01000194.1, read as the reverse complement.
CCACGTTGACGGCGAGCCCGCCCATGGCCGTTTCCTTGTACTTGGAGGACATGTCCTTGCCGGTTTCGCGCATGGTCACAATGACCTCGTCCAGCGATACCCGGTGTGTCCCGTCGCCCCAGAGCGCCATCTTTGCGGCGTTGATGGCCTTGGCGGCGGCGATCGCGTTCCGTTCGATGCACGGGACCTGGACCAGCCCGCCGATCGGATCGCAGGTCAGGCCCAGGTTGTGTTCCATCGCGATTTCGGCCGCGTTTTCCACCTGCTGCGGGGTTCCGCCCATAACCTCGGCGAGTGCCCCGGCAGCCATCGACGACGCCGATCCCACCTCGCCCTGGCAGCCCACCTCGGCCCCCGAAATGGAGGCCTGTTCCTTGTACAGCACCCCGATGGCCGCTGCGGTGAGCAGGAACTTGACCACGACGTCGTCGCGGTCTTCCTGCGTTGCCTTGTCCATGCCGGGGGCGAAATGCAGCGCGTAGTACAGGACCGCCGGGATGATCCCGGCCGCTCCGTTGGTGGGCGCGGTGACCACGCGGCCGCCGGACGCGTTCTCCTCGTTCACGGCCAGGGCGATCAGGTTCACCCATTCCTGCCAGTACTTGGGGTCCCGGTCCTTGTCTTCCTTTTCGAGCCGCTCATGCCAGTCGGGCGCACGACGGCGGACCTTCAGTCCCCCGGGCAGCAAACCTTCGCGCTTGAGGGAGACCTGCACGCACTCCTCCATGACGGAGTAGATGTGCAGCAGGCCTTCGCGGATCTCCTCCTCCGAGCGGGAGGCACGCTCGTTCACGAACATCACCTCACCGATGGACAGGCCCTTGGACTGGCACCGGCCCAGCAGCTCGGCGGCGGTCCGGAACGGCAGCGGCAGTTCCTTCTTGGACTCGTCAAGTTCCTTCAGCGCTGAGTCCTCTTCGCCCTCGCGGACAATGAAGCCGCCGCCTACGGAGAAGAACGTGGCCTTGTGGAGGACCTCGCCTGCCTCGTCCGTGACGGCGAAGGTCATGCCGTTGGTGTGCCGCGGCAGGATAGTCAGCGGGCGCAGGATGATGTCCGTGACGCCATACGGCAGCGGCACACCCTCCCCGCCGGCGCCGGCCAGGTTGAGGATGCCGGTCTCCGCGATGGCGGCCAGCCGCTCCTCCACCTCGGCCGGCAGGATTTTCTCGGGGTGGAACCCCTCCAGGCCCAGCAGGATGGCCGTCATGGTGCCGTGGCCGTGCCCGGTCGCCGCGAGCGACCCGTACAGGTCAACCCGCAGCCCGGCCACCTTCGCCAGGTTGCCGGAGCCCCTGAGCTCCTCGGCGAACACCGCAGCAGCACGCATCGGCCCCACAGTGTGGGAGCTAGACGGTCCGATCCCGATCGAAAACAGATCAAAGACACCAACGGCCATTTGAGGTTCCTAACTAACTAATTTTCATGATGCGGCACCGCAGTACACGATGCTGCACGAGGTGCCGGCGGAAGCCGGGCTTTTCGAAAGCGTGCGTCAAAGCGACGAAGTGGGCCCACGCCGGCGGGGTTCCCTGGCCGAGCTTGCGAGGCTAGGGTGCCGGTGGGGCGCAGCACGCGTGAAAAGTCCGGTCCGCCGGTCCCGGACACTACCCGAGGTTTGCGATACCCGGGTACAGCGGGTGGGCTGCGGCGAGTGCTTCAACCCGGTGACGCAACCCCGAAAGGTCCGCGCCGGCGTCGGCCGTTAAGGCCTCGGCGATGATGTCCGCGACTTCACGGAAAGCAGCCTCGCCGAACCCGCGGGTGGCCAGCGCCGGGGTGCCGATGCGGAGACCGGAGGTCACCATCGGCGGGCGCGGATCGAACGGGACGGCGTTGCGGTTGACGGTGATGTCGATCGCGGCCAGGCGGTCCTCGGCCTGCTGGCCGTCGAGCTCGCAGTTGCGCAGGTCAACCAGGACCAGGTGCACGTCGGTGCCGCCGGAGATCACGCTGATCCCCTTGGCGGTGACGTCCGGCTGGACCAGGCGCTCGGCCAGGATGCTGGCGCCGAGCAGCACACGTTCCTGGCGCTCCTTGAACTCCGGCGATGCGGCGATCTTGAAGGCCACAGCCTTGCCGGCGATGACGTGCTCCAGCGGCCCGCCCTGCTGGCCCGGGAACACCGCCGAGTTGATCTTCTTGGCGATGGCGGCGTCGTTGGAGAGGATGATGCCGCCGCGCGGACCGGCGAGGGTCTTGTGCGTGGTGGAGGTGGTGACGTGGGCGTGCGGCACCGGGCTCGGGTGCAGGCCTGCTGCCACCAGGCCGGCGAAGTGAGCCATGTCCACCATCAGGTATGCGCCCACCAGATCGGCGATCCGGCGGAACTCGGCGAAGTCCAGCTGCCGGGCGTACGCGGACCAGCCGGCAACGATCAGCTGCGGCTTGGTCTCCAGCGCCAGGCGCTCCACCTCGGCCATGTCGATGGTGTGGGTGTCTTCGCGGACCTGGTACGGGACCACGTTGTAGAGCTTGCCGGAGAAGTTGATCTTCATGCCGTGCGTCAGGTGCCCGCCGTGGGCCAGGTTCAGGCCCATGATGGTGTCGCCGGGCTTGATCAGCGCGTGCATGACCGAGGCGTTGGCCTGGGCGCCGGAGTGCGGCTGCACGTTGGCGAACTCGGCGCCGAACAGGGCCTTGACCCTGTCGATGGCGAGCTGCTCGGTGACGTCCACGTGCTCGCAGCCGCCGTAGTAGCGCTTGCCCGGGTAGCCTTCGGCGTACTTGTTGGTCAGGACTGAGCCCTGCGCCTGCATGACGGCGACGGCGGTGTGGTTCTCCGAGGCGATCATCTCCAGGCCGTTGCGCTGGCGGGTGAGTTCGTCGTCGAGCTTGACGGCGATCTCCGGGTCCAGCGTGCTCAGGTCCGCGTCCAGGGACGGCGAGATGACCTGCTCGAAGGTTTTGACTTCGGCGGGGGCGCTCACAGTTCGCCGCCGTTGGCTTCTGCGTACTCCTGCGCGGAGAGCAGCGGGCCTTCCTCGGTCACGGAGACCTTGAAGAGCCAGCCGGCGCCGTACGGATCGCTGTTGATCAGTGCGGGATCGGCCGCGGCGTCGTCGTTGATCTCCGTGACCTCGCCGGTGACCGGTGAGTACAGGTCCGAGACGGACTTGGTGGACTCGATCTCGCCGCAGGTCTCCCCCGCAGTCACGGTGGAACCAACCTCGGGCAGGTCCACGTACACGATGTCGCCCAGCGCCTCAGCGGCGACGGCGGACACGCCAATCACGGACGGACCGTCGCCGTCAGTGGAGATCCACTCGTGCTCGACGGAGTACTTCAGTTCAGCGGCAACCTTGGCCATGTGTGTTTCCTTAAGTTTGGTGGTGGTCGGTAAGTAAGTGAGAGAGCGTTCGCTCTCAACCTGTATCAAGTGAGAGAGCGTTGGGCCAAAACCCACATCAAGTGAGAGAGCGTTGGGGGGTGGCGCTGGAGGGCCGGCGGGACGGGGTTTTCGAAAGCGTGCGTCAAAGCGAGGAACGAGCAGCACGCGTGAAAACTCCGGTTTGCCGGTCCGGACCCGACGGGCCAACGGACGCCGGACTACTTTTGGCGCTTGTAGAACGGGAGGGCGACGACCTCGAACGGCTCTGCCTTGCCGCGGAGGTCGATGTCCAGGGCGGTGCCGATCTCAGTGTGCTCGATGTCGACGTAGGCCAGGGCTACCGGGTAGCCGAGGGTCGGGGACGGTTGGCCGGAAGTTACTTCGCCCACCTGGACGCCGTCCTTGAGGACCGGATAGTGGCCGCGGCCCGCGCGGCGTCCCAGGCCCTTGAGGCCCACGAGCTTCTGCTTGGGACCTGCCTCCTTCACGGCTTCGAGTGCGGCGCGGCCCACGAAGTCGCCTTCTTTGGACTTGAGCGCCACGACGGGGCCCAGGCCGGCGTCGAACGGTGAACGCTCGAGCGAGAGCTCGTTGCCGTAGAGCGGCATGCCCGCTTCGAGGCGCAGCGAGTCGCGGGACGCGAGGCCGCACGGGACGATGCCGAACTCGGCGCCTGCTTCGGCCACCTTGGCCCACAGGTCAGCTGCGGCCTCGTTGGGGATGAACAGCTCGAAGCCGTCCTCGCCGGTGTAGCCGGTGCGGGCCAGGATGACATCGTGCCCGGCGATGGTGAGTTCGTTGAACGCGTAGTACTTCAGGTCCGTGACCAGCGGGTGCTGGGCCTGGTCCGTCAGCTTGAGGAGGATGGCCTCGGCCTGGGGACCCTGGACGGCAACCAGCGAGGTCTCGGCGGAAACGTCCTTGACGGTGACATCGAAGTTGGCTGCACGCTCTGCCAGGGCAGCGGCGACGATGGGTGCGTTGCCCGCGTTGGGGACCACGAGGTACTTTTCATCGCCGAAACGGTAGACGATGAGGTCATCGATGATGCCGCCGTCGGGGTTGCAGATCAGGGAGTACTTGGCCTTGCCGTCCGCAACTGCGGAGAGCTTGCCCACCAGGGCGTAGTCCAGGAACGCGCCGGCTTCGGGGCCGGTGACCCAGACTTCGCCCATGTGGGAGAGGTCGAACAGGCCGGCGGCCTTGCGGACCGCGTGGTGCTCGGCCAGTTCGGAGGAATACTTCAGGGGCATCTGCCAGCCACCGAAGTCGGTGAAGGAAGCGCCGAGCTTCTTGTGCTCTTCGTAGAGAGCGGTGTACTTCTCAGTCATGACAGGACCCTTCAGTTTTCGAATTCGGAGAGCGGCGGGCAGGAGCAGACAAGGTTACGGTCTCCGGCCGCGCCGTCGATGCGGCCCACGGGCGGGAAGTACTTGTCCTGACGGAGCGTGTGCACCGGGAAGGCGGCCTGCTCGCGCGGGTAGGAACGGTCCCATTCGGACGAAACGAGGGCGGCTGCCGTGTGCGGGGCGTTCCGCAGCGGGCTGCTCTCCACCGTGAAGTCGCCGGCGGCAACCTGGTCGATTTCCTTGCGGATGATGATCATGGCCTCGATGAAGCGGTCGATCTCGGCGACGTCCTCGGACTCCGTGGGCTCCACCATCAGCGTCCCGGCGACCGGGAAGGACAGCGTGGGGGCGTGGAAACCGAAGTCGATGAGGCGCTTGGCCACATCCTCAGCTGTGACACCGGTCTTCGCGGTGAGTTCGCGGAGGTCCAGGATGCACTCGTGCGCCACGAGCCCGCCCTCGCCGGTGTAGAGGACCGGGAAGTACTCGTTGAGGCGGGCGGCGATGTAGTTGGCTGCGAGCAGTGCGGACTTGGTGGCTTCGGTGAGGCCTTCGCCGCCCATCATCTTCACGTAGGCCCAGGAGATCGGGAGCACGCCGGCGGAGCCGAACCGTGAAGCGGAAATCGCGACGCCGTGGCCTTCTTCGTGTGCTGCCTTGTTGGCATCGCCCGGCATAAACGGTGCCAGGTGTGCCTTGGCTGCGACCGGGCCGACGCCGGGTCCGCCGCCGCCGTGCGGGATGCAGAAGGTCTTGTGCAGGTTCAGGTGCGAGACGTCGCCGCCGAACTTGCCCGGCTGGGCCAGGCCCACCAGCGCGTTGAGGTTGGCACCGTCAACGTAGACCTGGCCGCCCGCGGCGTGGATCGCGTCGCAGACTTCCCGGACGTCGGCGTCGTACACACCGTGGGTGGACGGGTAGGTG
>NZ_QAIQ01000193.1 GCF_003061105.1 Arthrobacter sp. HMWF013 | reverse complement strand
AAGTTCGTCCAGCGCCAGGATCATGCCGGTGGAGGGCATGAAGTTCCGTTCCGGCATCTCCGCATAGACACGCGCCTCCACAGCATGCCCCTGAAGTACGACGTCGGACTGGGCGACGGTGAGGACCTCGCCGGCGGCGATCCGCACCTGCCATTGAACAAGATCAACACCCGTGACCATTTCGGTGACCGGGTGCTCCACCTGGAGGCGGGTATTCATTTCCATAAAGAAGAACTCGTCCGGGGCCTCGTCGGAGACGAGGAATTCCACGGTTCCGGCGCCGCTGTAGTGGACACTGCGCGCTGCCTGGCAGGCTGCCTCACCGATCCGGGCCCGGGTGGCTCCGCCGTCGTTCAATGAATCCAGCAACGGCGAGGGCGCTTCCTCGATGACCTTCTGATGGCGGCGCTGCAGCGAGCACTCACGCTCGCCCAGGTGGATGACGTTGCCGTGGTTGTCAGCCAGGACCTGGACCTCAATGTGCCGCGGCGTGCGCACCAGGCGTTCAAGGAAAAGGGTGTCGTCGCCAAAGGCGCTCGCCGCCACCCTGCGGGCGGTTGCCAGGGTGGCCTCGAGATCCTCGGGGCGTTCGACGATGTGCATGCCCTTTCCGCCGCCACCGGCGGAAGGCTTGATGAGCAGCGGGAACCCGACGCCGGCAGCGGCGTCCATGAGCTCGGCGTCGGTCATTCCCGGTTCGGCTATTCCGGGCACCACGGGAACGCCGTAACCGGCCACATGGTTCTTGGACCGGATCTTGTCCCCCATGATGTTCAGTGACTCGACGCCGGGGCCAATGAAGGTGATGCCGGCCTGTTCCAGCGCACGGGCGAACTCAACGTTCTCGCTGAGGAAGCCGTAGCCCGGGTGGACTGCCTCGGCTTTGGTGTCCCGGCAGGCCTGGATGATGGCCGCGATCTTCAGGTAGCTCCCGGTTGCCGCGGCGGGCCCGATCCGGACGGCCACGTCCGCCTCGCGCACATGCCTGGCACCGGCGTCGGCGTCGCTGTAGACCGCCACGGAACGGATGCCGAGCGAGCGCAGGGAGCGGATCACACGGCACGCGATTTCGCCGCGGTTGGCAACGAGTACGGTACCGAAGAGCGGTGTCGCGGGTGTGGGAAGAGGCGTAGTCGACGAAGAAGTAGTCACTGCTGGCTCACATCCGGAAAAGGCCGAAGGAGGTCTCCGGCAACGGGGTGCGGGAGACGACGTCGAGCGCCAGTCCCAGGACGGTGCGGGTGTCGGCGGGGTCGATCACGCCGTCGTCCCAGAGGCGTGCGGTGGAGTAGTAGGGGCTGCCCTGGTCCTCGTACTGCTGCCTGATCGGTGCTTTAAAGGCTTCTTCGTCCTCGGCGGACCATTCCTCGCCGCGGGCGTCGTACTGGTCGCGCTTTACGGTGGCGAGCACGCTGGACGCCTGGTTCCCGCCCATCACGGAAATCCGGCTCGCCGGCCACATCCAGAGGAAGCGCGGTGAGTAGGCCCGCCCGCACATGGAGTAGTTGCCTGCGCCGAAGGACCCTCCGATCACCACGGTGAGCTTGGGCACCCGGGCCGTTGCCACTGCCGTGACCATCTTGGCGCCGTTTTTGGCGATGCCGCCCTGCTCGGAGTCCTTGCCCACCATAAAACCGGAGATGTTCTGCAGGAACACCAGCGGGATGCCGCGTTGGTCGCACAACTCGATGAAGTGGGCGCCTTTGAGGGAGGACTCGCTGAAGAGCACGCCGTTGTTGGCCACGATCCCGACCGGGTGGCCATGCAGCTTCGCGAAGCCGGTGACCAAGGTGGCGCCGTATTCCTT
>NZ_QAIQ01000192.1 GCF_003061105.1 Arthrobacter sp. HMWF013 | reverse complement strand
TTCGGCGTCGTCCTTCGGGTGCAGTTCGGCGAAGCGGACCATGGAGCCGGGGACGGCGAGCTTGACGTCCTCGAGGACCTGGGCGCCGGCGATGCCGACTGCCTTGCGGGCTTCGTCCTGGGCCCAGACGCCGCCGAACTGGCCGAAGGCGGTGCCGACGACGGCGGTGGGCTTGCCGGTGAGGGCGCCGGCGCCGTAGGGGCGGGACAGCCAGTCGATGGCGTTCTTCAGGGACGCGGGAACGGTGCCGTTGTGCTCGGGGGTGACCAGCAGGAGGGTGTCGGCGTCGTTGGCAGCGGCGCGCAGGGCTGCGGCGGCAGCGGGGACCTGACCTTCGACGTCGATGTCCTCGTTGTAGAACGGGATGTTTCCGAGGCTCTCGTGGATGACAACGTCAACGTCCTCGGGAGCGTTCAGCGCGATGGCTTCGGCCAGCTTCTGGTTGGTGGACTCGGCGCGGAGGCTGCCGACAAGGGTAAGTACGGTGTTCTTTGACATACGGACTCCTGGGTTCGGGCTGCGGCCGGGCCGCTAACCGGTGGAAGGTGGAGGCTGTGTGGCCTTCACAGAGCTAAACGGACCGCGGTCCGATTATTATTCCCGGGGACTAGGATACGGAGTGTGAGCTTCATCCCACTGTTGCCCGGATCGCTCTCCGGGCCCGTTCAAGAGCGAAGCGACGCCGCGCGGAACCGGCAGCGTCTGCTGGATGCCGCCCGCGAGCTGATCACAGAGTCCGGGGTGGATGGCCTGACCATGGACGCCCTCGCGGAACGCGCCGGAGTGGGTAAGGGCACTGTATTCCGCCGCTTCGGCAGCCGTACCGGGTTGATGATGACGCTGCTTAGCGATTCTGAAGCGGCGTTTCAGGAGCGCTTTATGTTCGGCCCGCCACCACTCGGGCCGGGCGCGCGGGGGCTGGACCGGCTGATCGCGTTCGGTGCGGAGCGGATCGCATTTGTCCTGGAGCACGGCGATCTGGCGGCCGCTGCCGAGGGTACGGCGAACGGCCGTTACGAAGTGCCGGCCGCGGTTTTGGCCCAGCGCCACATTGAGTTCCTCCTGCGGGAGGAGGGGATGGACGCGGACCCGTGGCTGATGGCGATGGCACTGGGCGCCACGCTCGAACCGGACAGGCTGCTGCGTGCCGTCCGCGTCCATGGACTGCCGCCCGGGCGGCTCGCGGCGTCCTGGCGGGAACTCGTCACCCGGCTGGTTCGGGCGCCGTAGCGTACGCCCCATTCCGGCAAAACGTCCAGTCAAATCGATTCCACTGAATAATTCATAACGATCTGATA
>NZ_QAIQ01000191.1 GCF_003061105.1 Arthrobacter sp. HMWF013 | reverse complement strand
CCGGCTCCATGGTCCGCTTCGCCGAACTGCACCCGAAGGACGACGCCGAAACCGTCGAGCAGATCAAGGGCGTCTTCGACGCCATCGAGGGCGCACGCACGGTCGCAGCAGCCTGATCCAGGCAGTTCAGTTGAGCAATGGACACCCCCCGCAGGAGCAACTGCCGGGGGTGTTCTGCGTCCGGGGCCCGGGTGCCCGAACACGCGGCGCGATGTAGGTTCCTACGGACTCTTCCCGGGCGCCCCGCTACCGGAGTAGCCTGCAATATAGGGGCTCAGGAAAGCGGCCCACGTGCTCTGCACAGGGATCTGTGAGGTAGAAAATGGCCATCACCGGACAGTCAGCTGAAGGTCTCGCCGATACCGCCGCGCCGGCCGTGGTACCCCGGCGCAAAGGCAGCATTGTGGTCAAGTGGATCACCACCACGGACCACAAGACCATCGGCTACATGTACCTGATCACATCGTTTGTGTTCTTCCTGCTCGCCGGCGTGATGGCACTGCTGATCCGTGCGGAGCTGTTCCAGCCGGGCATGCAGATCCTGCAGACCAAGGAGCAGTACAACCAGCTGTTCACCATGCACGGCATTGCCATGCTGCTGATGTTCGCGACACCGTTGTTTGCCGGGTTCGCCAATTTCGTCATGCCACTGCAGATCGGCGCCCCGGACGTGGCCTTCCCCCGGCTCAATGCGCTGGCCTTCTGGTTCTTCCTCTTCGGTTCCACCATCGCGATGTCAGGCTTCATCACGCCCCAGGGCGCCGCGTCCTTCGGCTGGTTTGCCTACACGCCGCTGTCCAACACACTTTTCAGTCCCGGCGTCGGCGGTGACCTGTGGGTCTTCGGCCTGGTCCTGTCCGGCTTCGGCACCATCCTCGGTGCGGTCAACTTCATCACCACCATTCTCTGCATGCGCGCCCCCGGCATGACCATGTGGCGGATGCCGATCTTCACGTGGAACACCCTGGTCACGTCCATCCTGGTGATCATGGCCTTCCCGCCGCTGGCCGCGGCACTGTTCGCCCTGGGTGCGGACCGCAGGTTCGGCGCCCACATCTATGATCCGGAAAACGGCGGGCCCGTCCTGTACCAGCACCTGTTCTGGTTCTTCGGCCACCCCGAGGTGTACATCATCGCGCTGCCGTTCTTCGGCATCGTCTCGGAGATCTTCCCGGTCTTCAGCCGCAAACCGATCTTCGGCTACAAGGGCCTGATCTACGCAACCATCGCCATCGCGGCGCTGTCGATGACCGTGTGGGCCCACCATATGTACGTGACCGGCTCGGTCCTGCTGCCGTTCTTCGCGTTCATGACCATGCTGATCGCCGTGCCCACCGGGGTGAAGTTCTTCAACTGGATCGGCACGATGTGGCGCGGTTCACTGACGTTCGAGACACCCATGCTCTGGAGCCTGGGCTTCATCGTTACGTTCCTGTTCGGCGGCCTGACCGGCATCATCCTGGCCTCCCCGCCGCTGGACTTCCACGTCTCGGACTCCTACTTCGTGGTGGCCCACTTCCACTACGTGGTGTTCGGCACCGTGGTATTCGCCATGTTCGCCGGCTTCTACTTCTGGTGGCCCAAGTTCACCGGCACCATGCTGAACGAACGGCTCGGCAAGATCCACTTCTGGATGCTGTTCCTGGGCTTCCACGGCACATTCCTCATCCAGCACTGGCTCGGCGTCATGGGCATGCCCCGCCGCTACGCCGACTATCTGGTGGAGGACAACTTCATGTGGATGAACCAGTTCTCCACGTATGCGTCGTTCCTGCTGGGCGCCTCGATGCTGCCGTTCCTCTTCAACGTGTACGTCACCTGGCGCCGCGGCGAGAAGGTGGAAGTTGACGATCCGTGGGGCTTCGGCGCCTCCCTCGAGTGGGCCACATCCTGCCCGCCACCGCGCCACAACTTCACCTCGCTGCCCCGGATCCGTTCGGAACGGCCGGCCCTGGACCTGCACCACCCCGAGATCCGTGTGCGTGAACACGAACCCGTCCACTCTGCAGCTGCGGCGGCTCTGGGCGCTGCCGACATCGGTGAGAAGGACGTGCGCAGCCCCAACCCTGA
>NZ_QAIQ01000190.1 GCF_003061105.1 Arthrobacter sp. HMWF013 | reverse complement strand
TTCCGGAGCTGACTCCCGGGACGGGTCCGGCATCCCCGGCTACGGCGAGGTCCTGCTGGGGCGCGCGCCCGTTCTCCCGGCCTGGTCCGGGCTGAACAACCTGGACCAGGTCCTCGAGCAATTGTGGCCCTGCGGCGGGCTGGCCGGTGCAGCCGCACTGACCGGCCAGGGATGGATCGCATGGTGCAGGGGCCGCGGCTCCTATGCGGCCGCCTACCTCGGCAGGGCGCTGGACGAAGAACCGGGCTACCGGCTGGCGGAACTGCTGCTCGAACTGGTCCGGCGGGGCACGCTCTGCGGCTGGGCTGCCCGCAAGGAAGCGGCCTGGCGGAGGTTCGAACCCGGTGCGGCCTAAGGGGCGCCCTTGAGGTCCTGCCGGCAAAACCGTGAGACAATGGTTGCCGAGACCCGGTTGGGTCCGTGAATCAAGTGCTGGTAGTGAGCCCTTTTCGGGAACATTACAGCCGCCCCGGCAGTTCTACTTGTAGACTCTGCCGGCCGTGGTTGCACCTGATGTTCATCACGGACTTGACAGGGTCATAGTGGTGTTGCCCGTATGGTGATTCCACAGACCGCCGCTAGAAAGGTTTTCTGTGACCCCGTCTTCCGCGAAGAAGGAACCCGCCACTCAGGACGATTTGTCCCCTGAGGAGAAGCAGGCTGCAACCAACGCCAAGCGAGCAGCGACGCGGGCAGCCAATAAAGCCGTCAAGGATGCCGCCGGTGATTCAGCCGTGGACGGTAAGCCTGAGCCCAAGAAACGCGGGCCCAAGCCTGGCGCCAAAGCCGCCGCCGAAGCCGCTGGAAAGTCAGCGCGTGGCGCATCGGACTCCGACGATGATGACGTCGAAGAAGACCTCGATGACATCATCATTGAAGCCGGCGACGACAGCGAGATCGATGCTGCCAAGGCCGCTTCAGCCGCCACAGGCAAGGGCTTTGTGTACTCGGACGCCGATGACGACGACGCCCCTGTCCAGCAGGTAATGTCTGCCGGCGCCACGGCCGACCCCGTCAAGGATTACCTCAAGCAGATCGGTAAGGTTGCGCTGCTCAACGCCGAGCAGGAAGTCGACCTCGCGCTCCGGATCGAAGCCGGGCTCTTCGCCGAAGAGAAGATCAACGCCGACGACGGCTCGATGGATCCGAAGTTCAAGCGCGAACTTGAGTTCGTTATCCACGATGGCAAGCGCGCGAAAAACCACCTGCTCGAAGCCAACCTCCGCCTCGTGGTTTCGCTCGCAAAGCGGTACACCGGCCGCGGCATGCTGTTCCTGGACCTCATCCAGGAAGGCAACCTGGGCCTGATCCGTGCAGTGGAGAAGTTCGACTACACCAAGGGCTTCAAGTTCTCCACGTACGCCACCTGGTGGATCCGCCAGGCCATCACCCGTGCCATGGCCGACCAGGCCCGCACCATCCGCATCCCGGTCCACATGGTTGAAGTCATCAACAAGCTGGCCCGTGTACAGCGCCAGATGCTGCAGGACCTCGGCCGCGAACCCACGCCGGAGGAGTTGGCCCTTGAACTGGACATGACGCCGGAAAAGGTCGTGGAGGTCCAGAAGTACGGCCGCGAGCCGATTTCGCTCCACACTCCGCTTGGTGAAGACGGCGATTCCGAGTTCGGCGACCTCATCGAGGACTCCGAAGCCGTGGTCCCCGCCGACGCCGTCAGTTTCACCTTGCTGCAGGAGCAGTTGCACTCCGTGCTGGACACCCTCTCCGAACGCGAGGCCGGAGTGGTGGCCATGCGGTTCGGCCTGACCGACGGCCAGCCGAAGACTTTAGACGAAATCGGCAAGGTCTACGGTGTCACGCGTGAGCGTATCCGCCAGATCGAATCAAAGACGATGTCCAAGTTGCGCCACCCGTCACGGTCCCAGGTGCTTCGGGACTACCTGGACTAAATCAGGCCCACCCAACGCGGGGTCACTTTCCGCCCGAAGTCGAAGCATTTTCGGGCGGAAAGTGACCCCGCGTTTCTTCTTAAGACAAAACAGGACCCCCTCCGGAGGGAGGGGGTCCTGTCCTGATGTGTTTTTCTCTGGTTCAGTCGACGGCCGTGAGGTCAGTCAACTACAACGGGAGCCTTCTCGTGAAGCCGCCCTGTCTCATCGTGCCAGCCGGAGCTCAGGGGCTTCAGCGTAGCCTCGACTCCACGGGCGTGGTGGCCGCAGAAGAGCAGCTCACCACCGGAGGACTCGAGTACAACGCGGACGTATGCCTGTGCTCCGCAGCGATCGCACCGGTCCAGTGCGTTCAGTGTGCGGTCTGCCACTGCTGTTGTCATGTCGGCCTCCTTAGTAGATCTGTACCTCTATGTAACCAGTATTCGTAGCAAAACCGTCGCAAGGATGGGACAAGTTCGCTGTACGCGTAGCCGCAAGAATCCATCAAGGCCCTCACGCTTGATCACGAAAAGGTTACGAGTGGCCCCGTCCTGGCCTCCGCCAGGAGTGGCAGACCGGCCCGCGCGGCCGCGCAGACTAGGCTTGAAGGGGCGCCGGCAGCGCCCGCTGTTCCGTCACTGAAGGAGTTCACCACCCGTGGCACCAAGTTCTGATTACACCGCCCGGCACCTTTCTGTCCTGGAGGGCCTTGAGGCCGTCCGGAAGCGGCCGGGCATGTACATCGGCTCCACCGATTCCCGCGGTCTGATGCACTGCCTGTGGGAGATTATCGACAACTCGGTTGACGAAGCGCTGGCCGGGTTCGGGCACGACATCAAGATCATCCTGCACGCTGACAACTCAGTGGAAATCCACGACGACGGCCGCGGCATACCGGTTGACGTCGAACCCAAAACCGGCCTCACAGGCGTCGAAGTCGTCTTCACCAAGCTGCACGCCGGCGGCAAATTCGGCGGCGGTTCCTATACGGCCTCCGGCGGACTGCATGGTGTCGGCGCGTCGGTGGTGAATGCTCTCTCCGCCCGCCTCGACGTCGAAGTGGACCGCGCCAGCAAGACCTACAAGATGTCCTTCCGCCGCGGGGAGCCGGGCCGGTTCAAGGACCAGGGGAGCAAGCTCGATCCGGCGGCAACGTTCGCGCCGTTTGTGGACGGCTCAGTGCTGGACATTTCAGGCAAAGCGAAGCGCGGTGTCACCGGGACGCGCATCAGGTACTGGGCCGACCGCCAGATCTTCACGCCTGACGCCAAATTCTCCTACGACGAACTGGCAGCCCGGGCACGGCAGACCTCCTTCCTGGTGCCCGGCCTGAAGCTCACCGTCCGTGACGAGCGCCGGCTGCCGGGGACCCCGGGGGAGGCCGGCCCGCACGAAGAGGTATTCCATCACGACGGCGGCCTCTCTGAATTTGTGGAGTTCCTTGCCGCCGATCCTGCTGTCACCGACATTTGGCGGCTGCACGGCTCCGGGAAGTTCAAGGAAACCGTGCCTGTACTCGACGAACGGGGACACAGCCAGCTCGCCGAGGTCGAACGTGACTGCGAAGTGGACGTGGCTCTCCGTTGGGGCATCGGCTATGACAGCACGGTGCGCAGCTTCGTGAACATCATTTCCACGCCGAAGGGCGGCACGCACCAGTCAGGTTTCGAGCAGGCACTGGTCAAGACGTTCCGCAAGGCTGTTGAAAGCAATGCCCGCAAGCTCAAGGCGGGCAACGACAAAATTGAAAAGGACGATATTTTTGCGGGTATGACGGCGGTCCTGACGGTCCGGCTGGCCGAGCCGCAGTTCGAAGGCCAGACCAAAGAGATCCTGGGCACCTCCGCTGTCCGTGCCATCGTGGCCAGGGTGGTGGAGCACGAAATCAACGCCAAGCTCAACTCCGCCAACCGGAACGACAAAGCCCAGTCTGCGCTGCTGCTCGAAAAAATCGTCAGCGAAATGAAGTCCCGGATTTCCGCGCGGGTCCACAAGGAAACCCAGCGGCGCAAGAATGCCCTGGAAACCTCATCCATGCCCACCAAGCTCGCGGACTGCCGCACCGACGACGTCGAACGTTCCGAGCTGTTTATTGTCGAAGGTGACTCCGCGCTGGGAACTGCAAAGCTGGCGCGGTCCTCGGACTTCCAGGCGCTGCTGCCCATCCGCGGCAAGATCCTGAATGTCCAGAAAGCCTCGGTCGGGGACATGCTCTCCAACGCGGAATGCGCGGCCCTGATCCAGGTGGTGGGCGCCGGCTCCGGCCGCAGTTTTGACCTTGCCGCGGCCAGGTACGGCAAAGTCATCCTGATGACGGACGCGGATGTCGACGGCGCGCACATCCGGACGCTGCTGCTGACCCTTTTCTTCCGGTACATGCGGCCCATGATCGACGCCGGGCGGGTCTTCGCCGCCGTTCCGCCGCTGCACCGCGTTGAAGTCATCAATGCCGGCCAGAAGGCCAACGAGATGATCTACACCTACTCGGAGGCCGAACTCCATACACTCCTGGCACGGCTTGCCAAGGACGGCAAACGCTACAAGGAGCCGATCCAGCGGTACAAGGGGCTGGGTGAGATGGATGCCGGGCAGTTGGCTGAGACCACCATGGATCCCCGGCACCGGACCCTGCGCAAAGTGGGCATTGAGAACGCCAAGCACGCCGAGGACACCTTTGATCTGCTGATGGGCTCCGATGTTGCCCCGCGGAAGGACTTCATCATCGCCGGCGCGTCCAGCCTGGACCGGGAGCGGATCGACGCCTGACCGGCGCCGAACGTTCAGCCCAGCAGGCCCGGCACGATCAGGAGTGCCGTGGGCGCGGCGAGCAGCAGCACGCAGCCGGCCAGGACAGCCCCGCGGGCGGCCGCAGGCAGCGGAGGCCGGGGTGTGAGCAGCCGGGTCACCCGGGTAACCGTGGTGCGGGCAGAACCCGAAATGGCCCCGGTCGGCGCCTCCAGCCCGGCCAGGGAAAGGTGCGCGCGGGCCGGCAGGCCCGGCGCTCCCACCGTGGCCATGCCTTCGGAGGGTCCGCTGGCCACGATGGCGATCGCCTTGATAAGCGTGGCTTTGCTCTCGGTCCGCAGCGCCACGTCGTCGGCAAGCATTTCGATAAGCGAGTTCACCGATTCCTGCGCCAGCCGGGTGGTGGGAAGCCAGGGGAGCGCCTGGCGCCAGGCGGCGAACGCCCAGAGCAGCAGGTGATGGCGTTGGCTGAGATGGGCATTCTCGTGGATCAGGACCGCCCGCAGTTCGGCGGGTTCCAGCGCTGCCATCAGGCCGTCCGAAAGAACAGTGACGGATCGGGCACCACCCGGGAGGCAGTACGCCACCGGAGAATCATGGCTGATGACCACAGTGCCAGTCCCGTCCGCGGAGGGCGATGCCAGGAGGGCGAGGAGCTCGCGGTGCCGCCGGCGCTGCCGTTCGATCTTGTAATACGTCAGCAGCAGCGTGAACACCAGGTGGGCCAGGAGCAGCGCCGCGGCGGAAAGCGCGAAAATATGCCAGAAGCCCAGGGCTGTTGTAGGGGCATTGAAAAGGACCATGCCGGCCAGTGCCCGGAGCCCGGCGATCAGGTTGTCACCGATCGGCTCGAGTCCATAGACCAGCATGGCAC
>NZ_QAIQ01000189.1 GCF_003061105.1 Arthrobacter sp. HMWF013 | reverse complement strand
GTTGGCGGGTCACACTACGCCCGCCAACTACCCCGACCCGGCGTCGGGCCGCGGTCTCTGCTTACAATCGAAGCCTCAACCGCCTACTGAGGGACCCATGAAGAAACTCGCCACCGTCCTGGTCGCTGCCGGCCTCGTGTTCTCCGCTTCGGCCTGCACGGCTCCGACCAAACTTTCCACCGCCGAGACCTGCGACCGGGTGAAAGCCGTCCTGTCGAACCCGGCGAACAACATCGGCAAGTCCGGGCTGACCCGCCTCGCCAACCAGATCCGGCCCATCGAGGTGGTGGCATCGGACGAACTCAAGCCCGCACTCGGATCCATCATCGAGTTCACCGACGAATCCGCCAAGGAAGCCCCGGACGAGGCCAAGCTCTCCGGCCTGGAGTCTGACTACCAGAACGCAGGCACAGCCTTCACGCAGTTCTGCAGCTAGGGCCCACGCCAGCTGTTTCAAACGGAACGCACGACGGCGGCCGGCCGGCCGCCGTCGTTATGCCTGCCTACTGCAGTGCGAGGATCAGGAACAGGCCCGTCAGGACTATAACGATGGGTGTCATCACCAGACGCTCGGGTTTGCTGCGCGAAATTCCGTTCAGCACGATGCCCAGCGCCAGATACGCCGTCAGCACCCAGCAGAAGACGTCCGTAAAACCCTGGTTCACCAACGGAGGAGCCAGGTCTGCCTTGGCCAGCGCCACGTAGGCGAACAGGACATACAGAACAATGGACGTGGCGCTGCCGATCCGCAGCCTGGTGGGGAGCACGTTGTGCTGGCCGCCCCAGGCAAATCTTCCCCACGGGGCCCCTGCGATCAGTGCTCCCTGGAAGACCGCGAGTGCGGCCAGGAGTACACTCGCTGCTACGGCCGCAAACTGCCCTAACTGCATCGAGGGCCCCCATTCTCTGTTTCGCTGCAGACTGTCTCCGCCGACTCTAATGTGACATCCGCCGCATGCCGGGACGATCAACCTGTCCCTACCGTTAAACCATTGGCGGAAGGAGGCCACGTGCTTATTGTCTTAACCGGAATCGACGGTTCGGGAAAATCCACGGCCGCCCGCGCCCTGGTGTCCGCAGTCCGCGCTGACGGCAGGAAGGCCTTGCTGCTGAGCAACCACGCGGGCCGCAGAACCATGTCCGTGCTGGGCGACCGCCTGGGCTTTCGCTGGCCGGACAGGCTTGCCGACGCCGTGGAAACCACGCTCCGCACCATCAACGTCCTGGCATCCCACGCCCGGGCCGGCCTCTTTGACGGGCTGGTAGTGATGGACCGGCACCTCTATTGCCAGCTGGCCCTGCGCGCAGCGAAAGGACTGCCGCGCGGCAGGTTGCTGCCGATGCTGCTGGCTGCCCTTCCCGCGCCGGACGCCGTCATCCACCTGGACGCAGATCCTGCCGTGGCGCACCAGCGGATCACCGCGCGCGGGACGGACAACGAAACCCTTGCGGAGCTGGCGTCCTTCCGGGACGCTTACCGGTCCCTGCCCGAATACGCGCAGTTCACCGTCATCGACGCCGGCGCTCACGAAGCCGAATTGCTGGCACGGCTGAAGAGCATCACGGACGGCGATACCCAGCCGAACGTCCCGGCAGGGCAAGGCGTCCAGGCAGGGCACATTCCAGGCAGCCCGTTATAGGGAGCCCGCAACTCACATCAGTGCGTGCATTCCCCGGCTTCTCGGGCGGCCGAAGGACGCCGCACCCAGGAATTCGACGGCGACGAACGGCTCCGAGCCGACCACCCACTCGTCATGCCCGGGAGGCAGCGCATAGGTGTCATGGGCTTGGATGGTTGACCTCACGCCGTCGGACGTTTGAATCTCCAGGCTGCCGGAGACGCAGTAGCCGAGGTGGTTGTGCTCACAGAACTCGGTCAGTTCGGTGGGTTTGACCAGCTCGGACCAGCGCCAGCCCGGCGCCAGGATCAGGCGGGCTACGGAGTAATCGTCAACGGTGACGAGATCGAACTCGGCCTTGTCCGGACACCGCTTCTTGTCCGGGATGTCCAAGGACTTAACGGCCAGGGCTCTGATGAAATTTGCGGTCATAAAGGACACACAGCCTCGGAATTTTTTGCGGCGGGCGCGAAAGGGCGGAACAAGGGTATGAGCGTGAATACCGGCATACGAAAACGTGGCGGAGACCGAAAATCGTGTACCTCTAACGGTATCCCTGCCGCGTCTGAAGTCAATGCACCGAATGTAAACTTTAGAATCCTCGACGCAGGCCCCGGCGGAATACTGCACGTGACGCCGAAGTTGTGCCTAGGGCGGGAAGCCGCTTCACTTGATTTGCCCTTAGCCGCCCAGCCTCCCGGAGGAAACGCATGAGCCCCCAACTGACCGTCAAACTTCAGCCAGGCACCGAGGCCCCGGATTTCAGTCTCCAGGATGCCTCCGGGAAGACCACCTCCCTTGCCCAGTACCGCGGCAAGAACGTGATCGTCTACTTCTACCCGGCGGCGGCCACCCCCGGCTGCACCACCGAGGCCTGCGATTTCCGTGACAGCCTCTCTTCCCTCCAGGGTTCCGGCTACGAAGTGGTTGGCATTTCCCCGGACGCCCCGGAAAAGCTGGCCAGCTTCACCGGTGACTTCGATCTGACCTTCCCGCTGCTCTCCGACGAGGACCACGATGTTGCCCTCGCCTACGGCGCCTGGGGTGAAAAGCTGGTCAACGGCGAGATCACCGAGGGCATCGTCCGCTCCACCGTGGTGGTTGATCCCGAGGGCAAAGTGGCGCTGGCCCAGTACCAGGTCAAAGCACAGGGCCATGTAGCCGCCCTCAAGGAAGCGCTGGGCCTCTAGCCCGTCCTGCTGACCCCTTCGGTTACCCCCTTTTTCGGTCCCCCTTCAGGGAGTGCACATGGGCATTAGAGTCCGGCCGGCAACAGTGTTTGAAGACGTGGCAGCGGTGGTGGGCCCCAAGCGGCCCGACGCCAACGTGTGCTGGTGCATGAGCTACCGCGTCCCGTCAAAGCTGAACCTGGAGCTGCACGGGACCGCGCGCGGCGACTTCGTCAGGGAGCTGGTGGGGCAGGATCCGCCGCCCGGGGTCCTCGCGTACGACGGCGACGACGTCGTGGGGTGGGCGGGCGTCCATCCGCGCTCCGACACGAGCTTTGCCCGCAACCGCAAAATCCCGCACGTCGATGACCAGGAGGTGTGGTCCGTCTGGTGCATCCGGGTGCGGCCCGGCCACCGGGGGAAGGGGATCTCCCATCAGTTGCTGGAGGGCGCCGTGGAGTTCGCGCGCAGCTACGGCGCGCCCGCCATTGAGGGGTACCCGGTGGACAACAAGGGCAGCAAAGTGGACCTCACCATGGCCTACGTGGGCACGCGCAGGCTCTTCGAACGGGCAGGGTTCGTCAAGGCCGCGGACACGGACTCGGTGCTCAATGGCTTCCCGCGGGTCCTGATGCGGCGCGACCTGCGCTGAAACGGGGCGTTGGTCAGGGCTTTTTCCGCCAGCGCCGGGGCCAGTCTTTGTCCATTAGCCACAGGACCACCAGCAGGGTGTCCATCACGATGAGCCCCGATAAGAGGTAGGCCCAGCCTGTAAACCAATGCACCGTAATCTCCTGACCTGGTATCCCCCAGCCACTCGATTGTGCCTAAGTGTGCCACGGAATGGGTCAGCAGGGAACGGCTACTTCAGGAGCGCCACCAGGCGGCCGTGCACTTCGGTTTCGCGGTTGAGGAGGCGGGTCAGTTTTTCGACCTTCTCGGACATCTCGACCCCGACTGCGAGCCTGTCGCCCGGCCAGCTTGAGGCCTCCCAGGATTCCCCCAGCGCCCTGGCCAGGGAACGGTTCAGCGAGCGGACCTTCCAGGAATGGCTCAGGTAGTGCAGGGTGCTCCGGGAAAAGTGGCCCTCCCGGATCAGCTTCAGCGAGCGTGCCACGATGCCGGGCAACGCCTCAGCGGATTCAGTTCTTTCCATCAGCCGTGCACCGTCCTCCGGCAAGTGTGGCAATACTTCCTGGGTCTTCCCTTCGAGTGTGGCCACGGTTGCTCAAGTTCCCCTCAAGCAGGCCCAAAAATTGGGGCAAGACCGGCCGCGGGAAGTGGCACCGGCCGTAGCAGGTGCAGGTGCTTAACCGGCACTGTGGTGCATGTGACAATGCTCGGCGGGCGTTAATACGGTAGAAGTAGAGCTATGCCTTCCATGCCCGAAACACGTCGAGCCGTTGTGATTGAAGACGATCCGGACATCCGCGGGCTTCTGGTGCGGGTTCTGGTCAAGCAGGGCTTCCTCGTGACCGAGGCCGCGGCGGGTCTGCCGGGCGTGGAACTCGTCCGCAGTGAGCGGCCTGATCTTGTCACCCTGGATCTGAACCTTCCGGACATTGACGGCCTTGAGGTCTGCAAGCGCCTGCGGGAATTCTCCGATGCCTTCATCGTGATGCTGACCGCCCGCGCGGATGAACTGGACAAGCTCACGGGCCTGGACAACGGCGCCGATGACTACATCAGCAAACCGTTCAGCCCCCGCGAGCTCCAGTCGCGGATCAATGCCCTCTTCCGCCGCCGCCGCCAGTCGCCCGCGGTGGACACCGCCGCGCGCAGTGAACTCGAACGCGCCACCGAGGTCCAGCAGAGCCTCCTGCCCAACGAGGACGTGCGGGTGGAAGGGTACGATCTCGCCGGCGCCTTCCGGCCTTCCCGCAGCGTGGGAGGAGACTTCTATGACTGGTACCGGACCCCGGACGGCCTGCACCTGACCTTTGCCGATGCCATGGGCAAGGGCATGGGGGCGGCCCTCATCGCCGCCACCGTCCGGGCCGTGATGCGCTCCATGGGCCACCGGCGGGACCTGGACGGCGCCTTCGCCTCCGCCAGCAAGGCCATCGCCACTGACCTGGACTCCTCCAACTCCTTTGTCACCCTGTTCCACGCCCGGCTGGACGCCGCCTCCGGCAACGTCAGCTACGTCGACGCCGGCCACGGACTGGCACTGCATGTCACGGCCGACGGCGGCGTGCACCGGCTGCCGTCCGGCGGTCCGCCGGTGGGAGCATGGGCGGGCACCACGTGGCCGCAGTCCACCCTGGACCTGGCTCCCGGCGACGCCCTGGTGGTGGTGAGCGACGGCGTCCTCGATGTCTTTGACTCCGTCGAGGCCTTCACGGCAGCGGTGCTCGCAGCGGTCCACGGGCAGGAGTCCGCGCAGGCCGCCAGCAACGCAATCCTCGCCCTTGCGCCGGCCGAATCCGCCGAGGATGACGTCACCGTTGTGGTGGTCCGCCGCCTGCCCGAAACTGCCGCGGCATGACCCGCTTCTGGACCCGCCTGGTAGTGGTCCTGACGGTCATCTTCGGCCTGAACTACGTGGCCTGGCGCTGGGCCGCCTCGCTGAACTGGGATGCCTGGTGGATCGCCGTCCCCCTGGTGGTAGCGGAAACCTACAGCCTGATCGACGTCATGCTCTTCGGCATGACGGTGTGGAAGCTGAAGATCCGCAAGGCAGCCCCCGCGCCTCCCCACGACGCCACCGTGGACGTCTTCATCACCACGTACAACGAAGACCTGGACATGGTGATGACCACCGCCCTGGCCGCCCAGAAGATCCGGCACCCGCACAGCACCTGGATCCTGGACGACGGCGCGCGCCCGGAGCTGAAGGCCCTCGCCGAAGAGCATGGTCTGGGCTACGTCACGCGCAGCGAGGACTGGACGGCCAACGTCCCGCGCCATGCCAAGGCCGGCAACCTGAACAACGCCCTGATGGTCACCCACGGCGAATTCCTGCTCATCCTGGACGCGGACCAGATCCCCGAACCGGACATCCTGGAAAAAACCCTCGGCTACTTCAACAACCGCCGCGTGGCCCTGGTCCAGACCCCGCAGTACTTCAGTAACGTTCCCGCGGACGATCCCCTCGGCAGCCAGGCACCGCTGTTCTATGGCCCCATCCAGCAGGGCAAGGATGGCTGGAACGCTGCCTTCTTCTGCGGTTCCAACGCCATCCTGCGCCGCGAAGCCCTGATGCAGCTGGGCCTGGTGGGCTACGTCAAGGAAACCGAAAAGAGCATCCGCCGCGCCCTCGCCGCCTCCCGCTCCGCCATCCGGCAGGCCCGCAAATCGGCTGATATGGATACGCCCCTGGTTGCTGACGTACTGGACCAGGTGGAGGCGGCCACCAGGGAAGCCCAGGAACAGCTGGCAGCCGGTGAACCGCTCAGCGAGATCACGTACCGGGTCCGCCGGCGGGTTGACCTGGCCGTCCAGACCCTGGTCCAGGCAGACGTTTCGGCACTTCAGGCGGACCTCGAAGAGATCGCCGCCATGGAGCTCGCCCACGTCGGCGAGGCCGGCGTCCCCGTCGTCGCCGATGACGCCGTGCAGCGCATGTCCGCCCGGGACTGGTCCCCGCTGGGAGCCCTGGAATCGGTGCAGGCCGTCCTTGACGCTCTTAACGTGGAGCGGAACGACGAAGCCCAGCCGGTGATGCCGCTGGCCACCATCTCGGTGACCGAGGACATGGCCACCGCCATGCGCATGCACGCCATGGGCTGGGAGAGCGTCTACCACCACGAGGTCCTCGCCTACGGCCTGGCGCCGGAGGATATTGCGACCATGCTTACCCAGCGCCTCCGGTGGGCGCAGGGAACCATCCAGGTCTTGCTGCGCGAAAACCCGTTGGTCCAGAAAGGCCTGAAAATCGGCCAGCGGCTCATGTACTTCGCCACCATGTGGACCTACCTCAGCGGCTATGCGGCGGTCATCTACTTCGCCGCGCCCATCATCTACCTGCTCCTGGGCATCCTTCCCGTGACCAGCCTCAGCTGGGACTTCTTCATCCGGTTCATCCCGTTCATGATCGCCAACCAGCTGCTGTTCGCCGTCGCTGGCCGCGGAATCCCCACCTGGCGCGGCCAGCAGTACAGCCTGGCGCTGTTCCCCACCTGGATCAAGGCGTGTTCGACGGCGGCCAAGAACGTCTGGTTCGGGCGTCCCCTCGGGTTCGCGGTCACCCCCAAGGCCCGCCAGAGCGGCGGCCCCAGCTGGAGCCTCATCCGCCCCCAGCTCGTGGTGGCGGGGCTGCTGGCGATTGCCGCCGTCGTCGGCATCATCCGGCTGGTTACCGGACTGGCCGAGCCGCTTGGCACGCTGGTGAACGTTGCCTGGGTTATTTTTGACCTGGTGGTCATGAGCATCCTGGTGCGCGCCGTTTTGTACAAGGGTTTCGAACCCGCTGTGGACGTTGAAGCTGGAGAGAGGGAACCCGATGGAGTTTAGCCATGAGGTCAAGGATTCATACGCGGAGGTCAGGGCAGACGGGCGGCTCAATATGGTGTCCGCACCCAAGCTGCGGGAGTACGTCACCGATGTGATCGCGGGCGGTTCCAGCCGGATCGTGGTGAACCTCGAGAAGACAGGCTTTATGGACTCCTCGGGACTCGGCGCCCTGATCGGCTGCCTCAAGGCGGCCCGGCAGGCAGGCGGGGACCTCCGTATTGCGTCCGTGCAGCCCCAAGTGAAGATGGTGCTGGAACTGACCAGCATGGACCGCGTCCTGACGTCCTATGCCTCCCCGGAAGAGGCGTTCAGCAATGACTGACGTGCTGGCCCAGCGGAGCTTCCGCGGCCTGGCGGACCTGGACGCCATCGAGTCCGTCCACGACGAACTGGACGGCCTCTGGGAGGATGCCCCGTTCGTCCAGGACGTGGACCAGATGACGTTCGCCACTGCGGTGATCGAATCGGCGTCCAACATCGTCCAGCATGCCCAGCCGGCCAAGGCGCTACGGCCCGTGGAGCTGGGGGTGGAGATCAGCGTGCAGCCCACGCTGCTGCAGGCACGGGTCAGTGCCTTCCACGCGAAGCCGCCGTTCGGACCCATGACACCCGGTACCCCCGGCGACGACTCAGAGTCCGGCCGCGGACTGGCCCTCATCCATGCCCTCGTCACCACCGTGACCTTTGAACGGCAGGACGGCACCAACACCTGGGTGCTCACCCGGACATCGCAGGACTAGGGGCGGGCCGGCGCTAAGGCGCCCTGCAGCTCCCAGCTGAACAGCACGCCGATGGTGGCGCCGCCGCCGGGCGTGTCACTGATTTCCAGGTCCCCGCCGTGGGCATGCGCGATCCTTTGGCACGTCGCCAGGCCCAGGCCGGTGCCGGGGCCGTCGCCCGAACGGTGCAGCCTGACCAGGGGCTCCACGGCCCGCTTCCTGTCCGCCTGCGGGATCCCGACGCCATTGTCCGCCACGCTGAGAGTCACCCCGCGCTCGCCTGGCGCCGCGCCGACGGTGACCCGCAGTTCACGCTCGGGGCTGCGGTAATTCAGCGAGTTGGCCAGGAGGTTCTGGAGCAGGGTCCGCAGCTGGGCCCGGTCTGCGAGCAGTTCCCCGTCATCACAGTAGATGCCGCTCACCGGGCCCAGGTCCAGCCCCAGATCCTGTGCCGCCTCCGCTGTCACGGCCAGCAGGGAAACCCGCTCGCGGCGCAGGGCGCCATCCACCTTGGAATACGCCAGCACATCCTCGAGGGTCTTCAGCATGCGGTGCCCGCCCCCGCCGATGAGCTGCAGGTATTCGGCGGCAGCATGGCCCGGCGGGATGGCGGCATCGTCCTCCGCGAGTTCCACATATCCGAGGATGGTGGTCAGCGGGATGCGCAGGTCATGGCTCACCCGGCCGGCAAACTCCGCGAGCATCTCATTGCTGCGTTCCAGTTCAGTCAGCGCGTCGCTGAGCTGCAGGGTGCGGTGCTGAAGCTCGAGCACCTCCACCACCTGGTGCGCCAGCACTTCCAGCATGCCGATCTGCTCGGCGGTGGGGCTGGCGGGATCGTCGCCGAAAACGCACAGCGAGCCCAGGACGAAACCCGAGGCAGTCTCCAGCGGAACGGAGGCGTAGAAACGGACTTCAGCAATCTCGCCGGAGACAAACGGGCTGTCGGCGAACCTCGGATCCTTGGACGCATCGGCTACAACCGTTGTGTGCCCGCTGAGGAAAACCTTGGCGCACATCGAGTCCTCGCGGGAGCAGATCCCCGCGTCCAGCCCGGACGCCGCGATCTGCACCTGCTGGTCTTCGGTGATGATGTTGACCACGCTGTAGGGAACACCACAGAGCCGGGCCGCCAGCCGGACCAGGTTCTCCAGCGCCCCGGCAGCGTCGGTTCCTGGCAGGATACCGGGACCTCCAGTGCGGGCAGGCGCCAGCCCGTAGTCCCTGATCGCGGCCGCGCGCTCCGATTCCGCGGCCCTCACCCCCTGCGTGACGGTCTCCATGCAGCCGTGTCCCCCCTGTGATGTGCAACGCCCAGTCCTTCGCCGATGATATCGGGCCGGCGGCGACGTTGCTGTAATCGTCTGCGTCCCTCCCGTTGCCCTATCACTTTTGGCTCTCATTCGGCCGTTTTGGGAGCCAAAAGTGATAGGGCAACGGCAGATGAGTAGGCTAGATGGCATGGCTTTTGAAGAAACCCCCGCTGAGCGCCGCGAGGTCACCGTGCGCCGGGCCCCGAAGTATGTGCCGTTCCTGATCCTCGGCGCCCTGGTGGGATTTCTGGTGGCGGCCGGTGTCGCCTACGGACTGCCCGGGGACGAGGAATTTGACCGCGGGGCGGTCTTCGGATTTTTCCTGGTCACGTTTGGCGCAGGCGGAGCCATCCTGGGCGCCGTAGCTGCCCTGCTGCTGGACTGGCGGAGCGTCAAGCGCCGGCAGCGCGCCGTGGTGGAGGCCGTCCCGGACTCCGAGCCCGACGACGACCCGCAGCCCTAGCTGCCAGTCACAAACCCCGCGGCGGAAAAGTCGTACCCCATCTCGTGAGATAATCGACCAGTGGCACGCGGCGATGGAAAACTTTCTCATGATCTTCTCCCTGGCGAAAAAGGCCCTCAGGACGCTTGTGGCGTTTTTGGGGTCTGGGCACCAGGTGAAGAAGTAGCAAAACTCACCTATTACGGGCTGTATGCACTACAGCACCGCGGTCAGGAGTCGGCTGGTATTGCCACCAGCGACGGCAAGCGGATCAACGTCTACAAGGACATGGGCCTCGTGTCCCAGGTCTTCGACGAGACCACGCTGAACACCCTGACCGGGCACCTGGCGGTGGGACACTGCCGCTACTCCACCACCGGAGCCAGCCACTGGGCCAACGCCCAGCCCACCCTCGGCGCCACCAGCACCGGCACGGTCGCCCTGGCGCACAACGGCAACCTGACGAACACGGCAGAGCTCAACGCCATGATCCAGGAACGCAACGGCGGCCAGCTCAGCGGCGAAATGAAGCAGGGCAACACCTCTGACACCGCCTTGGTCACGGCGCTGCTGGAAGGCGAAGAGGGCAAGACCCTCGAGGAAACAGCCATCGAACTGCTTCCGAAGATCAAGGGCGGCTTCTGCTTCGTCTTTATGGACGAAGGCACCCTCTACGCGGCACGCGACACCTACGGCATCCGCCCCCTGGTCCTGGGCCGGCTGGACCGTGGGTGGGTGGTTGCCTCCGAGCAGTCCGCCCTGGCCACCGTGGGCGCCAGCTTCATCCGGGAAATCGAACCCGGCGAATTCATCGCCATCGACGAGGACGGCGTGCGTTCCAAGCGCTTCGCGGAGCCGACGCCGGCGGGTTGCGTTTTCGAGTACGTGTACCTCGCCCGCCCGGACGCGGCCATCGCCGGCCGTTCCGTGTACGAGTCCCGCGTGGAGATGGGCCGCCAGCTGGCCCGCGAAAACACCCAGGAAGCGGACATCGTCATTCCTGTCCCGGAGTCCGGCACCCCCGCAGCTGTGGGCTACGCCGAGGAATCCGGCATCCCGTTCGCGCACGGCTTCGTCAAGAACTCCTACGTTGGCCGGACGTTCATCCAGCCGTCCCAGACGCTGCGCCAGCTGGGCATCCGGCTCAAGCTGAACGCGCTTGAGTCCGTGATCCGCGGCAAGCGCGTGGTGGTGGTTGATGACTCGATCGTCCGCGGCAACACCCAGCGGGCCATCGTCCGGATGCTCCGCGAAGCCGGCGCCGCCGCCGTGCACATCAAGATCTCGTCCCCTCCCGTCAAGTGGCCCTGCTTCTACGGCATCGACTTCGCCTCCCGTGCGGAGCTCATCGCCAACGGCGCCACCATTGAGGAAATCTCCCAGGCGATCGGCGCCGATTCCCTCGCGTACATCTCCGAAGACGGCATGATCGGCGCCACCCAGCAGCCGCGCGAACGCCTCTGCACCGCCTGCTTCACCGGCAAGTACCCCATCGCGCTCCCGGGCTCGGACAAACTGGGCAAAAACCTCCTGGAGCGCACCGACCTCGGCGGCCTGGCGCCGTCGCCCTCCGCCCTCCCGGGCACCACCGCCGCACTGGCCGTGGCCACCATCGGCATCGATGAGGACCCTGCAGACGACGAAGGCTCCGACGGCTGCGATCCCGGACCGGACGCCGAGTTTGAGGACCTGCTGACCGAAGAAGACCGCGTGCCCGAGATTCACCATGCAGCCACCTCCACCGGCGCCGACAAGAAAGAGTCCGTATGACTTCCGCTACTCCCGCCGCCGGCAACAGCTCACAGAACGCCGCCGGCATCACGTATGCCTCCGCCGGCGTTGACGTTGAAGCGGGCGACCGCGCCGTCGAGCTGATGAAGGGTGCCGTGAAGGCCACCCACAACTCCTCCGTGATCGGCGGCGTGGGCGGCTTCGCCGGCCTCTACGACGTCTCCAGGCTCCTGACCTACAAGCGCCCCCTGCTGGCCACCTCCACGGATGGCGTGGGCACCAAGGTGGCCATCGCCCAGGCGATGGACATCCATGACACCATCGGCTTTGACCTGGTGGGCATGGTGGTGGACGACATCGTGGTGGTGGGTGCCGAGCCGCTCTACATGACCGACTACATCGCCTGCGGCAAGGTTGTCCCGGAGCGCATTGCAGACATCGTCCGCGGCATCGCCGCAGCCTGCTCCGTGGCCGGCACCGCCCTGGTGGGCGGCGAAACAGCCGAGCACCCGGGCCTGCTGGGCGAGCACGAATACGACGTCGCAGGCGCCGCTACCGGCGTTGTTGAAGCCTCCGACCTGCTCGGCCCGGACCGTGTCCGCGCCGGCGACGTCGTGATCGGCATGGCCTCCTCCGGCCTGCACTCCAACGGCTACTCGCTGGTCCGCCGCGTCATCAACCACGCCGGCTGGGCACTGGACCGCCAGGTCTCCGAACTCGGCCGCACCCTGGGCGAGGAACTGCTGGAACCCACCCGCGTCTACGCCGCCGACTGCCTGGACCTGGCCCGCGCCTTCCCGGTGAACAGCACCAACGCCGTCCACGGCTTCAGCCACGTCACCGGCGGCGGTCTCGCGGCCAACCTGGCCCGCGTGCTGCCGCAGGGCCTCGTGGCTACCGTGGACCGCGCCACCTGGGAACTGCCGGCCATCTTCAAGCTCGTTTCCGAACTGGGCAACGTGCCGCTGGCCGATCTGGAGCGCACCCTGAACCTGGGCGTGGGCATGGTGGCCATCGTGTCCGCCGAAGCTGCCGACGCCGCCGTCGCCCGCCTGAACGACCGCGGCCTGCCGTCCTGGATCATGGGCACCGTCACCACGGATTCGGATTCGATCCTTAAGACCGGCCCGGACTACGTGCAGGGCGCCAAGGGCGTGGACGGCGGCGCCGTCCGCCTGGTCAACGCCTACGCCTAAGCCAGTCTCCGGATGGCCCCCAGCCGCTGGCTGTTGGGGGCCATCCGTGTTTAAACCTCCAGCAGGCTGAAAACGCCGCCCTGCGGGTCTTTTAGGGTCGCAGTGGCACCGGGAGTCTCCGGATCATCGTCCCCCGGTTCAATCAGCACCTGGGCGCCCGCCGCCACAGCTTTCCGCACGGTGCCGGCAACATCGGACACGCCGAAGTAGATCTGCCAGCGGGCAGGAGCGTCTGCAGCGACGATGCCGGCCACCTCCGCGCCGTTCACCATCAGCGTGGTGTAGGTGCCGCCGTCGTCCTGTGGGTACTCGGTCACCTCGTGGCCGAACAGCTGCTGGAAGAATCCGACGGCGGCCTGCGGCTCGGGCGTGAGCAGTTCGGTCCAGGAGAGGGCACCTGGCTCGTTGTACCGCCCTGTGCCGGTGTGCGTGCCTGGCTGCCACACGCCGGTGGTCCCGCCGCCCGGAGGGTCCACGAACACCATCACGCCGGTGTCCCCCACAACCTCCGGACCGAACTGGACCTGCCCGCCGGCGTGCGGCGTTTCCGCGGCCACCGCACCGGCGTCCTCCGCGGCGAAGTAGATGTTCCATTGGGCATCGGTGCCCAACGATTCCTGGTCCGGGTTCTGCGGCGCCACCACGGCCACCAGGTCCTCGGCGATGAAGGCCTGGGCATAGCTGCGGCCATCCGGGGTGGGCATGTCCTTGAAGGTCCAACCAAAGACAGCCGTGTAGAAAGCCTTGGCTGCGTCAACGTCCCGGGTCTGGACGTCAGCCCAGCACGGTTCGCCGTGGGAGTAGCTGCGTGAAGTGGTGTTTCCGGGCATGTGGTAGTCCTTTCGCGGCGCACAAAGCATCAACACCTTCAGTCAACACCAAAAAGCCCGCCGCCTGCACCGGGTTCCGGTACAGGCGACGGGCCTGGTAACTGAGGCCAGCACTGCGGATCCGCCGGGATCCGGTGTGCTGGAAAAGAAGCGCTGTACTGACGGACAAGCTGTGTGGTCCGGAGGTACTGCGGCGTCACGGGGCCGGTTGCCTTACGGCGACACGGGCCTGCGACAACTAGCCGATCCGACGGGTATCTACCTCGTCGTCGTCTTCTTCCAAATCGTCCGCGTACTTATCCACATAAGCTGAATAGTCCGGTTCAACCGGCTCATTCGCGAAATGGCTCGTGGCACGACCTTCTGGGCCTTTGAGCTCACGCTGAAGGGCCGAATAGTCAGTGTTCGGGGAATAGTACTTAATATCCCGAGCCTGCTTGGTAGCTTTTGCCTTTTGACGGCCGCGCCCCATGGCGTGACCCCCTTTTGTACTCGGACCGGAGGTGGTCACCTTGGCTATCGGTGAGGCCCCGGAATGTTTGGTCAATTTGTCGTACACCTAGATTACATGCTTTCGGCGCCCACTGCTCCCCGGCGCGGGCGTTCAAACGGCATGTCGGGTACCCTTTCCGCGGCGCACCGCGGGGTTCCCGGCTTTTTTGTTGGATAGAGTCTCTTCAACGGCTGCCAATCCGGGTGCGCGGAGCGGCGGCAAGGCGAGTTGAAAACCCTAGGAGGGTATCCCGATGAACCAGCAGGACGCCGACGCCAGGCCGGCCGCTGAGGGCCCGCAGGGCGCCCCCGGCGGACCGCGGCCGGCCCCGCCCAGACCAGCCGCCCCGCCCACTGCAGGGCTGCCCGGGGTGGCCGCCCGGCAGTCCGGTGAGCAGTCCGCCCCGGCGCCGCACCCGGAGGGCCCTGCCCGGAAGCCACGGCGGACCGGGTCCATCCTCCTGAAAGCATTTTTCGTGCTGGTTCTGGTGGGCGTCATCGGCGGACTGGTGTGGCTGGCCATGTGGCTGGGCAAGGACTCCGGGAAGACAGCCGACGACGGCGGCTCGGGCGTGGTGGAAATCTCACCCACTCCCCCGCCCACCCCGCTTGCGCTGCCCCGGGAAGGGGTTGCACCGGCCGACTTCCGCCTTGGTGACTGCTTCAAGGATTTTGACCCCGAGTCCCTGCGGTCCACAGTCGTGGCCTGCGATACCGCCCATTCAGCCCAGCTTGTGGCCGTGTTCCGTTATCCAACCAGCGGCTCATACCCGGGCCGGGAAGCCCTTGCCGCCAAGGCGCTGGAAGCCTGCCAGGCGGCGAGGCTGGCGCCGGCAGCCAACGAATACGTCCTGAACTTCCAGCGCGCCTACCCCAGCAGCACAAGCTGGGAATCGGGCGACCGCCGCGTGGACTGCTATGTCACGGCCGACGGCGGGAACGTCATCAACGCCAGCGCGCTGCCCTGAGGACAGCGCGGCGGCGTCAGTCAGCTGGGTGAGCCCCATACCGGCTGGCCAGTTGTTGGCCGGTCAGTTGACGTCGGACGGGTGCTTCGCCAGAGGTGTGACCGAGATGTCCATGAACGGGAAAAGGGGCAGGCCCGAGAGCATGGTGTGGAGTTCGTCGTTGCTTTCAGCGTCAAAAACTGAGTAGTTGGAGTACTCGCCCACAACGCGCCAGATGTGGCGCCACTTTCCCTGCTTCTGAAGATCCTGGGAGTAGGCCTTTTCCACTGCTTTGAGGGCCGCCGCCTCCTCAGAGGGCATGTCAACGGGAAGTTTGACGTCCATGCGTACAAGGAACAGCATCTTTTCTCTTTTCTTGTTGGAGGGTTGAGCCGGGCGGGTCTTAGCCCAGGAAACCCCAGAGCAGGATGGCGGCAATGTAGATGATGCCAACCCAGAACATCATGATCACGGTGTAGCCCATAATGTCCTTCAGCTTCAGCTTCGACAGCGCAAGGGCGGGCAGGATCCAGAAGGGCTGGACCAGATCGTTCCAGGCGTTGCCCAGCATGACGGACATGGAGGTCTGGGCGGTGGAAGCACCAATGGCGTTGGCCGCATCGATCATGAAGGGACCCTGGATCATCCAGTGCCCGCCGCCGGAGGGAGCGAAGAAGTTGATCAGGAACGAGCTGATCAGTCCCCAGAACGGCAGGGTCTCCGGGGTGGAGATGCTGGTGAAGACACCTGAGATCGTGACCACTAGCCCGGACGCAGCCATGATCGCCATGATTCCCGCGTAGAAGGGGAACTGCAGGATGATGCCGGAAATCGTCTTGATTCCTTCGTTGAGTTGGCGCAGGTAGGCGTTGGGAGTGCCCAGCAGGAGGATGCCCAGGAACAGAATGAAGAAGTTGATCAGATTCAGGTCAACCCCGCCGCCCCGGATGAAGTGAACACCCACGTAGCCCATTCCCAGAATGCCGATTGCCCAGGCCAGGATCCGGCTGTTGTTCAGCTTCGAAGCAAAGGTGTCAGCGTCAGTCTCCAGCGTGACTTTGAGGGGTTCGGTGGAATGCAGGGCCCGGTCGATCTCCGTTACCGGCTGACCGGGCTTGGGGTGGAGCATGGCGTTGAGCAGGGGCAGGGTCACCAGGACCACGGCCGCAGTGATCATCATGGGTAGCGAGAAAATGGTCTCGGCCAGCGGGATCAGCCCCATCTGCTTCTCCATGGGGTGTCCCGGCGTCGAGATCACCATGGGAATGGTGGCGGACAGGCCCAGGCCGTACATGGTGAAGCCGCTGTAGGCCGCGGCGATGATCAGCGGGTAGTGGACGCCCTTGACATGCATGGCCAGCTTCTTGGCGACGATGCCGCCGATCACCAGTCCGAATCCCCAGTTAAGGTAGGAGCCCACAGCACCCACCAACGTTGCCACGATGACGGCCGTCCGCGGTGTTTCCACCCGGCTGACGATCGCGTTGAGCAGCCGCTCCACCACGGGGGCGTTCGCCAGGACATAGCCCATGGCCAGGATGACTGCCATCTGGGTGGTGAACGCAAGCAGCGACCAGAAGCCCTTGCCCCACGATTCCGTCACGTCTGCGATGCTCTGGCCTTCGATCACCACGGCAAGGATCACCGTCAGGATGGTCAGGATGATGGCGAAGACAAAGGGGTCCGGCAGGTAGCGCCGCATCAGCTCTGTGAAGAAGCCGGTCACCTTCTGCATGCCGGCGGCTCGCTTGAGCGCAGGCGTTTCCGCCCTGTCCAAAGTTTTACTCATGATTTCCTCTTTGAATCGAAAAGTTGGCGCGCGTCAGGTTCACGGGATACCTGGAAGCTGGCCGCTGGGGAGGCGAAGGAATCGCGCGGCGGACCGGAGCCCATGCTCCGCATCACAGCCGGGGGTTACCTGGCGCACACTCAAGATCGCAGAACCGGACGATAAGTGTCCAATAAACTTTCCTTAAGGATCCGATAACGGAACCCTTATGAATGGCTGGCCCCCATGGATTTGAAACACCTTCGAGCCTTCGCAGTTCTCGCAGAAGAACTGCACTTCGGCCGCGCCGCCGAGCGGCTGGCGGTGGCACAACCACAGCTCAGCGTGTGGATCCGGCGGCTGGAACAGGATCTCGGCGTCGTACTTTTTGACCGGAGCTCCCGGGTGGTCCGCCTGACCGATGCAGGGCAGGCCGTTTACGGGCCCATCCTGAAAACGCTGGAGAGTGCCAGCCTCATTGAACGAGCGGCCATGCTCGGCTCCTCGGCGGTAGTGGGGCAGGTGGTGGTGGGCTACGCCGGCGCAAGCAGCAGGGACGTGGTCCCACCCCTGGCCAAGGCTGTCCGGATGGCCGAGCCCGGTATTGAGCTAAAGCTGAGGTCGCTGGTCTACGGCGGACTGGCCCCCGGCGAGGTGGCGGCAGGCGCCATCGACATCGGGTTTTCACGGCTACCGGTCCGGGACAAGGATGTCCGGACGCGTATTTTTGCCTATGAGCGCATCCTTGTGGCCTTGCCCGAAGACCATAAGCTGGCATCGGCGGACGTTGTGCCGCTCGCCGATCTTGGCTCTGAACCCTTCGTCGCGTTCCCGGCAACCATCGGTTCCAACCTCCGGAACGCCACTACCCGACTTGCACTGGAGGCGGGATTCTCGCCACGGGTGATGCAGGAGGCGCCGGATTCCTACGCCGTGCTGAGCCTCGTGGCAGCCGGGGTGGGCGTCACGTTGACGCTGTCGTCGGTGACGCACGTGAACCCGCCGGGCTTGGTTTACCGCGAACTTGCGGGTCCGCCGACGTACCTGGCCGTGGTGGTGGTCTGGCGTGACCGTGGAGTCAGCCGCGCCACGCAGGCAGTGCTGGACATCTTCGAGCAGGTCAGGCCGACGCCGGCTGACCCGCCCGGCCGTGTACTCGACTGACGGAACCCCACGAATGAGGGTGACAGCACGCTAAGCCGCTGACTGAGTGCCCCGCGCTTTCAGGGTCGGAACTGGGGTTGGCGCTTCCGATCGAGGCTGCAAGAATGGCGCTGGCTCTTATCCAGGTGCAGACGCCATGAGGACTGCCGGAAGAACGCTGGTTGGCCCTCTGGAGGAATCCCTCAAACAGTGCTTTCGTTGACGTATAGCCCTATCAGGGGAGTCACATGGAACGCTGGCCCGATTCGAAGAATGCCCGCCCGGCCATTGCTGCCTGGCTAGCGGCAGCTGCTTCCGTGGCACTCTTAGTGCTTCCCGTGTACACCGAAGTTGAACTATCGGCCGGTGAACCCGGTCAGGCGAGGCATTCGACACTGCTTGAATCAGTCGGTCCGTCCCTCTTCCTCCCCTTACTGATCCCCATTGTGGTGACCGCGTCACCCCTCCTGCTCCACGGAAGCGCCCGGACGACCGTTTCTGTTATGGCCACCGTTGGCCTAGCCGTCTTCGTTGTTATCGGCTCTGCCAGCATCGGCTGGTTCTACCTACCGGCACTTGCCGCCGCAGTGGCCGCAGTTGTTGCCTCGACGGGCGCCGGCCTTGCGGCGTCCGGCGACCAACGCGTTTCAGGGGCGGCAAGTCCCCCAACCACCTAGGCTGCGACCGGCAGCACCAGCAGGTAGCCGGCCGGCAGTTCGCTGCTCCAGCGCCGCGGCTCCCGGACCACGAACTGGGTCGCCAACTGCTCCGGGGTGAGCAGGCTGTTGGGCGCTGGGGACGGACCCCACTGTCCGCTGCCGTGCGGATAGAGCGGATCCTGGACGCGGACGCCGGTGACCGAGAACTCTGTGAACTGCCCGGGATCGCCGACCGATTCGAATCCGCTCATCACCCATGCATGGCGGCCGCTCCACATGACCAGCCCCACCGGCCGGCCCGTGGCGGCAATTGCCCGCGCCGCGGTTTGGAGCGCGTCCTCGTAGTCGGGGACGCTGACGACGGAGTAGGGCCCCAACCCGACCTCTGTCAGCACCTGCGCCCAGCCGAGTGGGTTGGCACCATTGAACGAATTGGAAGACCGTGCCCGGGCCATATCCCACAGGTCACTCTGCTGGGCGCGGTCGGCCCAGGTACCTCCGCCGGTGTCGTCGATGAGGTTATGGGCCATCTGAATGCTCGCCGCAACACACCAGTCGAAGGTGTACTGCGGCACGAAGTCCCCCTCCTGGTAGAGGTTGAGGGCGAATGCCTGCGGCACCGGCGGCGGTGTGGGGGCCGGTGTGGCAGTGGGAACCTGTGCCGGAACGGGCTTCTGCTGCGGGACGGCGTCGACGGCGGCTGGCTGGGCCGAAGAGGTCGGGGACGGTGGAACGGTGGTGGTCTCGTCGAGGCCTGCCGCAGGTGAGCAGCCCGCGAGGAGGATCGCCAGGGCGGCGAGCCAGGCTGGAAGACGGGGCGGGGCACCGGTCATGATCGCAGTCTAGCGCGACGCGGCGGGTGGCGGGGCCTGGCATCACCCCTGG
>NZ_QAIQ01000188.1 GCF_003061105.1 Arthrobacter sp. HMWF013 | reverse complement strand
TCCGAGTACTGGGCGGCCTCAAGCAGCGCCGTAGCGATCTGCTGCGCTTCTTCCACGAAACCATAGCGAACCAGGCCAGCCGCAATGATGGCGTTGTCATGCGGCCAGACCGAGCCGTTGTGGTAGCTCGCCGGATTGTAAGCCCCCATGTCGGAAGCCAGGGTGCGAACGCCCCAGCCGGAGAACATCTCCGGGGACATCAGTTTCTCGGCCACCAGCGGCGCCTTGTCCTCATCCACCAGACCGAACCAGAGGCAGTGGCCCATATTAGAGGCGCAGGCATCCACCGGGCGTTTGTCCTTATCCAGTGCGATCGCGTAGTACCCGCGATCGGGCAGCCAGAACTGTTCGTTGAACCGTCTTTTTAGCTGCGCCGCCCGCTCGGTGAGCTCGTCACCCATCGGCGCGTCGCCGACGTCGTAGGCCATCCAAGCACGCGCCATGTACGCCGAGTAGACGTAGGCTTGGACCTCGCACAGGGCGATCGGCGATTCCGCCAAGGTGCCGTCCGCGAAGTTGATCCCGTCCCAGGAATCCTTCCAGCCCTGGTTGATCAACCCCCGATCATTCAGGCGTTCATATTCGACGAAGCCGTCACCGTCGCGGTCCCCGTAGTCCCGGATCCAGTCCATGGCCCGGTCCGCGTTGGGCAACAGGGCTGCAATGGTCTCCTTGGCAAAGCCCCAGCGGCTGACGGCCCCGAGCACGCTCACAAACAGCGGGGTCGCATCGACGCTGCCATAATATTCCGGTTTACCGCCCAAGGACAGGCCGCTGGAGACGCCCAGCCGGACCTCGTGGAGGATTTTTCCCGGTTCCTCCTCGCTCATCGGGTCCACCACCCGGCCCTGGCGGTCGGCCAGCGTCTGCAGGGTGCCCAGGGCCAGGGATGGGTCCACCGGCAGAGCCATCTCCGAGGCCCAGAGTGAGTCGCGGCCGAACAGGGTCATGAACCAGGGCGCCCCGGCGGCGACCACCACCCGGTCCGTATGGTCGGGGTCTTCGATCCTGAGCGCGCCCAGATCGTCGTAACTGCGCTGCAGGGTGCGTTCGATGGAACGGTTGCCCATCTGCAGCACCGGAATCCTCGCCACCCAGTCCATCCGGCGCCGGTCCCGCGGAGAAATATCGCCCGGTGCCGGATGAACAAACGGTGCAGCTGTGCCGGTTCCGTCCACGGCAGGCACCACGCTCAGCATGGTGCTCCAGTGGCCGTGCGCCGGGACAATTGTGCGATATGTCAACGCTTCGGCACCAACGTGGTCGGCGCCGTCGGCGTTGATGACGATCCCCTTGCGGGCATCCTGCCAGGTGCCCCTGATCGTCAGCGAACCTGCGTCCGGCTGCCGGGTCTGGTCCCAGTGCCGCTGGATGCGCGCTTCCTTGACCTCGAACAGATCGGCGAAATCCGCTTCGACGGTGAGGGAGACCACGCATTCGACCGGATCCAGCGAGTAGTTCCGTACCGTAATCTCCTCCGTGATGCCGGCACCCACCTCGCGCAGCCGCTCCACCAGCAGCGGGCTGTCCGCATACCCGTCCGAGCGGGCAACACGTCCCGCAAACAGCGCCCGGTAGGGTTCCTTGGTTTCCGCCGCCAACGGTTCCAGCACCTGGCCGTTGACGGTCAGGCTCCAGCGGGACAGGATTCGCGTGTCCTGGAAGAAGACCCCGTGCGGGAGTTCGGGTTGGATGTCCCCGTTCGGCAGGGAGATGCAGAAGGATGAACCTTCCACCAACGTGACGGTCCCGGCGCCCAGTGGCCCGGCCGCCGTATCGGCATTCCATCCAGCCATTTCCGGCTCCTCGAACGGATTGGCACCATACGGCCAGCGCGCCGGTCCTTGGTCAGGCTGCGGCCACCGCCGTCGTTCCATTCGAACGCTACGCCCGTCGGTTCACGGTTGCCAGAGCAGTGCCTTTAAGGATCGCGTGAGAGTTGTATACGGCGGCAATGAGTAGGCCAGGTTTACTCAAACCGTCCCTTTCATCCACCGGCGGATCTGTGCCATCGCGATCGGCCACGGCATGGCCAGCCGCCGCCGGGACCTCCACAGGTCCGGACAGCGGCCGGCCATTTTACGTGCCATGGGACCTCAGGCCCTGGGCACCGCTCCTAAGGCCACAGCGCGCGCAGGATCTGCCGGCGCAGGGTCGTCGTGGTACCGGCGCAGAGGCCGTCCTGCGGTCTCAGGCATGAGGAAGGTGGCGACGAGGAATGACGCGACGGCGATGGTTGCGACGTAGATCGCCGGGGAGAGCGAGTATCCGGTTCCGGCGACAAGCCACGTTGCCACGAAAGGTGCGGTGCCGCCGAAGATGGCGTAGGTGATGTTGTAGCAGGTGCCAGATGCCGCGAAGCGCACGTCGGTCGAGAACATTTCCGACATCAGGACCGAGGTCACCACATTAGCCGTCACGGCACCGAGTCCAATGAGCAGTTGGCTGACGACGGCGGTAGCGAACGTTCCCTGCTCAGCGATCATGTACGCCGGAATGGTGAGGATGGCCAGGAGGCCGGCGGCGGTCTGCATGGTGCGGCGGCGCCCTATGCGATCCGAGACACGGCCCATGACGGGGGCCAGCGCCGTTGCAAGGGTCAGCGAGATCAAGCTCGAGAACAGGGCAAGGTGCGGGGGCAGGCCGACCACCTTGATCAGGAAGGTCGACATGTACGTGGAG
Organism: Arthrobacter sp. HMWF013; assembly: GCF_003061105.1. Classification (GTDB taxonomy): domain Bacteria; phylum Actinomycetota; class Actinomycetes; order Actinomycetales; family Micrococcaceae; genus Arthrobacter. The sequence goes on along the minus strand of NZ_QAIQ01000188.1, from coordinate 3,451 downwards.
TAGATGTAGAAGGAGAGCGCCGTGAGCATCACGAACCCGCCGAGACGCAGCATCGCGGGCCACTGGGTGCGGAAGACGACTCCCAAAGACGGGGCGGGCCGGGCGGCGGAATCATCGAGCATCGCCTGGAACTCGGGAGACTCGTGGAGTTTGGCGCGAATGTAGAAGGCGATCAGGCCCATCGGCACAGACAGCAGGAAGAGGATGCGCCAGCCCCAATCACCCATAGCCGCGGCCGGCAGGAAGAAGCTGAGCAGCGCGCCGAGTCCGGCGGCGAGGGCGAACGAGGAGAACGTCGCCGCGGACATGGCGGACGAGTAGCGCGCCCTGTGGTTGTCCGGGCTGTGCTCGACGACGTAAATGGTGGCGCCGGCGTATTCGCCGCCGGCGGAAAAGCCCTGCAAACACCGCGCAAGCACCAGCAGGACGGCGGCCCAGATGCCGATCGTCTCGTGGCTTGGGATGAGCCCGATCGCGGCCGTGGATCCGGACATCAGCAGGACGGTCAGCACCAGGATCTTTTTACGTCCAAGGCGGTCGCCCAGGCGTCCAAAGAAGATGCCGCCCAAGGGCCGGAGCGCGAACGCGACCGCGAATACGGCGAATGTCTCGAGCAGACCCGTGACCGGATCCGTGGATGAAAAGAAGGTGGCGGCAATGTGGGTTGCCATGTAGCCGTAGATGGCGAAGTCGAACCACTCCACCACGGTGCCGGCAAAAGAGGCCCGCACCACCTTACGCAGGCGCTCCGGACTCACCTTCTCCAGGGAATTATCTGCAAGATCGCGTTCCATGTTGTCTCCATTCAGGGGATGGTGCCAATTTAGTCGGATGGCAACGCGCCTTCCAAAGCGCATTTTGTTGCTCACCAACCAAATTAGTTGCTTTTTGCGCAACTTGGATTGCTGGCCCGTTACGGCCATGTAAATCCGTTACTTCCACCCCATAGGTAGGTCATTGCTGCCGCTTCATGCCCGCCGCATGGTTCCAATGGGAGCAACTCAAGGTCCTTGGAGTTCGCCGGGTGGTGTCGGGCGCGGGAGTTCTGACCAATCAGTCCTTGCCGGCCTGCCGGGGTCGACGTTCCAGGCGGCGAGATGAGCCGGTCGGAGGCCAGGATGTGGATCACCCCAGCATTGGTGGTGTTGATCCACACGGCTCCGGCAGCGACAGCGCCGGTGATCAAGCAGGTTGCCGATGATCGCTCCGACCTGGCCGGTGGCGGAGCTGCCCGTTGCGCGGATGAGAGCTGCTCCGCTTCCGGCACGCCCCGTAGGTGTCATTGAGGCCGTTTCAAGCCCCCAACTCACACTTTGAAGTACTTCGCCTCCGGGTGGTGGAAAACGAACGCGTCGGTGGACTGTTCGGGGTGCAGCATCAGCTCATCGCTGAGGATCACGCCCATCCGCTCGGGCTTCAGCAGCTCCGTCACCTTTCGGCGGTCCTCCATATCGGGGCATGCGGGGTATCCGAGCGAGAACCGTGCACCGCGGTACTCGAGCTTGAACAGGCCGGCTTTGTCCTTCGGCTCCTCAGAAGCGAAGCCCAGCTCGGAGCGGATGCGAGCGTGCCAGAATTCCGCCAGCGCCTCGGTGAGCTGCATGACCAGGCCGTTGAGCTCGTAGTAGTCGCGGTAGTGGTCGCCGGCGAAGAGCTTGGCCGTCACCTCATCAACGTTGCCGCCGGCGGTGACCAGCTGCACCGGCAGGACGTCAATCTGCCCCGATTCGCGCGGGCGGACGAAGTCCGCGAGGCACAAGTGGCGGTCGCGGCGCTGGCGCGGGAAGTCGAAACGCAGGCGTTCGGTGCCGATCGGACCGTCTGAACCACCGTCAGGGGCGAGCAGACCCGCGGTGCCCAGGACGCCGTCGGGATCCGTGCCGTGGTGCAGCACCACCACCTGCTCCCCCTCGGAGACCACCGGGAAGTAGCCGTATGCCACGGAGGCGTCGAGCATTCCCTCGCCCAGGATGCGGTCCATCCAGTACCGCAGGCGCGGCCGGCCCTCGCGTTCCACCAGTTCCTCGTAGGAGGCGCCGTCCTCGCCGCGGCCGGGCTTGAGCCCCCACTGCCCCATGAAGGTGGCGCGCTCGTCGAGGAACGCCGCGAAGTCGTGGAGCGCCACGCCGCGGACGATGCGCGTGCCCCAGAACGGCGGCGACGGCACCAGGTTGTCGGAGGCGACGTCGGACCGTCCGGGCATTGCCTCGGGCTCCGTCAGGGTGAGTGATGAGCCCTTTCGGTGGATCCGCTTCTTCAGCGCGGGCAGGCCGACTTCGGTGGGCTCTGCACCGCGGGCCACCTTCACCAGCGGCTCCATGAGTGAGAGGCCTTCAAAGGCGTCCTTCGCGTACCGGACTTCGCCGTCGAACTGTCCCGCGAGATCGCTTTCGACGTAGGCGCGGGTCAGGGCTGCGCCGCCGAGGATGATCGGCCACCGCTTGGCGAGCCCGCGGGACTGCAGCTCCGCGAGGTTTTCCTTCATCACCACGGTGGATTTCACGAGCAGCCCGGACATGCCGATCACGTCCGCATTGTGCTTCTCGGCCGCGGCGATGATGTCGGCGATCGGCTGCTTGATGCCGAGGTTGATCACCTTGTAGCCGTTGTTGGTGAGGATGATGTCCACCAGGTTCTTGCCGATGTCGTGCACATCGCCGCGCACGGTGGCAATCACCATGGTGCCCTTGCCCGAGGAATCGGACTTCTCCATGTGCGGCTCGAGCAGCGCCACGGCGGTCTTCATGACCTCGGCGGACTGCAGCACGAACGGCAGCTGCATCTCGCCGGCGCCGAAGCGTTCGCCCACAACCTTCATGCCCTCGAGCAGCTGGTCGTTGATGATGGACAGCGGGGTCATGCCTTCGCTGCGTGCGAGGTCGAGGTCCTCTTCAAGGCCTTTGCCTTCGCCGTCGATGATGCGCCGCGCCAGGCGTTCGCCGGTGGGCAGCGCCGCGAGTTCCGCCGCGCGCTGGTCCTTCAGCGCTGCGGTGTCGACGCCGGCGAAGAGGTCCAGCATGATGTTCAGGGGGTCGTATGTGACGTTGCCGTCGGCGTCGTATTCGCGGCGGTCCCACACGAGATCCAGGGCAACCTTGCGCTGCTCCTCCGGCAACGTAGCGAGGGGCACGATCTTGGCGGCGTCGATGATGCCGCTGGACAGGCCTGCCTCCACGGCCTCGTGCAGGAACACCGAGTTCAGGACCATGCGCGCTGCCGGGTTCAGGCCGAAGGACACGTTGGAGACGCCGAGCGTGGTGTGGATGCCGGGGTACTTGGCGTTGATCTGGCGGATGGCCTCGATGGTTTCGATGCCGTCCCGGCGGGTTTCCTCCTGGCCGGTGGCGATGGGGAAGGTCAGGGCGTCGACGATGATGTCCTCCACCCGCATGCCCCACTGGCCCACCAGGTCGTCGATGAGGCGGGAGGCGATGGCCACCTTGCCCTCGGT
>NZ_QAIQ01000187.1 GCF_003061105.1 Arthrobacter sp. HMWF013 | reverse complement strand
CACTTCCGACCCAATAAACGCCCGATATCTGGCGCGGAGTGACCCCGCGTCCCCGGCCTAACCCAAACCCAACCAACGCGGGGTCACTTAAAGCCCAAAAAAGGCCCAATATCGGGCGTGGAGTGACCCCGCGTTGCTAGGTGGGGTGGGGGGCGGTCGGCTTATTCGGGTTCGGCGAGGATGGTGGCTAGCCGTTCCAGCGCGGGCAGGCTGGCCGCAAGCTGGGCGCGCTCTGCCGGGAGCAGCCTGGACTTTGCGGATGCCAGCGCCTCGGACCAAGCCCCTTCCAGGACAGTCCTGATGCGCAGCGCCTCCGGTGTGGGATGCAGCACCACATACCTCTTGTCCGAGGCGTCCCGCGTGCGTGTCACAAGCCCCAGGGCCACCAGTTCGCGGAGTTGGGCACTGACGTTGCTGAGCTGCCGGCCGAGACGGGCGGCAAGATCCGCCACGGTGATGCCGGGATGCCTCTCGACCACCCGGACAATGTCCAGCAACCCGCTGGAGAGCGGGAGGACCCCGGTGCCCTCGTGGGATTTGCGGCGCACTTCGAAGGAGATATCCAGGATGGCCACGGCCAGGCCACGGGACTTTTCGACGTCGGGCTGCTGGTCGGGAGAGTTCATCCCCCAAGCATAGGGGCGGGCTTGGAAGGGCCGGATGCTAGTCCGTCAGCAGAAAGCACCAGTTGTCCACCATGAGGTCCAGTGACGTCTCACGGTCAACGGACCATCCCAGCCGCATCCACCGGCGGGAAAAGAATTCGAGTTCGCCAAAGGCCAGGGTGCAGCGGACGCGGCGGCTTGACGCCTCGAACCGGTCCGCCGCATCCAGGCCGGCATGCATGTTTCCAATGGCGTCGTCGAACCACCGGTCCAGTGCGACCTGGATCTCCGGTTCGCTGGCGGCGGCCTGGTGCGCAGCCGTCACATAGGGCCGGATTTCGGCCCACTGGTCAAACTTGCGCTGCAGCCAGAGCCGGATCTGGGCCCGCTCCCCCGACTCCACCACTGACTTCAGGGGTGGAACATCAGCCTCGGTGAGCATCTGGTTGGACCGCTCCAGCAAAGCCTGCATGAGGTGGCCTTTGGACTGAAAGTGGGCGTAGAAGGTGGCCCTGGTGGTTCCGACCGCGACGGCGATATCGTCCACCGTGGTTGCCGCGTAGCCCTTGTCCCCGAACAGCTCCAGGGCCTTCGCCAGCAGCAGCCCGCGGGTCAGCTGTTTCTGAGCTTCTCGAATAGTGGCCACCACTAAAGATTAGTGCGGCGGCCACCCCCGGCTGACTTCACAAATTCACGCGGCGGGCTCCCGAAGGACCATCCTTGGGGAAGCAGCCCTACCCGAAGGAGCCCCATGAACTCTCACGCCGCCGGAGAAGGCGAGCGGGCACTGACGTTTTTCTGTGCCTTCGCGCTCAAGCAGCCGGTGCAGGACGTGATCCTGCCCGCGTTCGCCCGCTCCACGGGGCTGCGGGTGGAGGCTGTCTATGAGCCCACGTTCCGCCTGCTGGCGCGGATTGAACCCGGCGCCCGGCCTGACGTCATGGCAGGCATCACCGGTTCCCTGGCGGACCTGGTATCGGCCAAGGTCCTGGAAGGTCTCCGTCCCATCGCCCGGACCGGAGTGGGTGTGGCGGTAGCCCCTGGCGCGCCGGCACCGGATATCAGCACCGTGGATTCACTGATCAGTGCCGTGACAGGTGCCCGCTCGGTGGCCTACTCGCGCAGCGGCCCCAGCGGGCTCTATTTCGCCGGGCTGCTTGAACGGCTGGGGATCGCCGCGCAGGTCAAGGCAAAGGCCACGATCATCGACGCCGGACCCACAGCCCTGGCGCTGCTGGATGGCCGGGCCGATCTCGCGATTCATCAGCTGAGTGAACTCCTGCTCGTTCCCGAAGCAAGGATCGTCGGCCCCCTCCCCGATGCCGTGCAGGAATACACGGACTTTTCGACGGCGCTCGGCAGCAACGTGTCCGGCGCGACGCCCGCGGTTGGCACCAAGCATCCGGCCGGGGCCACAGAACTCCGGGAGTTCCTGCACAGCAACGAGGCCAGGGCGGCCTATGCGGCCAACGGACTGGAACCCGCCTGACCAAGGGAACCTCCGCCGTCGGGATGCCGCTTCCCGGCGAGAATCCGGAACCGGGCAGCCAAGCACAGCTCACCCGTACAAGCCCGCGAGCAGCTCCGTGACCTCCCGACATTGTGCCGGCGGATCCTTCCTCGACCACGCGGCGTACACAGGCACAGGCGGCGCGTCCCGGACCGCCCGGTAGACCACTCCGGGACGGCGGTACTGGTGGGCTGTGGATTCTGCTGTGATGCCGCGCGCCTTGCCGCTCCCGATCACTGTCAGCCAGTCATCAACGTCCTCGATGGAAACAGTGGTTTGGGGCCGCTCACCCTCGGGCCACAGATCGAGCTGGGTGCTCCCCGTACGGAGGTCCAAGGCCAGGGGGCTGTGCGCAACCTGGGCAAGGGTGACCGACCGTTTACCGGCCAATGGATCCTCTGCTGCCATGGCGCAATACCGCTTTTCGGTGCCGACGAGCACCAGTTCCACTGTTGCCGTGTCAGGGACCCGCCGCAGGATGGCGAAGTCGCTGGTCCCTTCCGCCAGGCCGGCAGTGGGTGTGTTGGTCCTGATGAGGCGGAGTTCGCTGGCCGGGTAGGACGCGGCCCAGCGGCGCTGGAATTCGGCCGTGTGCTGTCCAAGCGCAGACCATGCGTAGCCGATCCGGACGGTACTGCCGCCGGCCTTCGCATCGCGTTCGAGTTCCGCAACGGCTGCGAGAATCCGGCGGGCGTGCCGCAAGGTCCGTTCGCCGGCAGAGGTCAGTTCGACACTCCGGGTGGTCCGGTGGATGAGCCTGGCACCGAGGGCCTCCTCGAGGGATGCCACGTTCCGGGAAACCGCTGCCTGGGAGACCCGCAGGTCGATGGCGGCGTCGGTGAAGGTGCCAGCTTCCATCACGGCGACCAGGCAGCGCAGCTGGCGCAGTTCGAGTGTCATGTCCGCAGTGTATTCATGCGTGCAGCGTATGGATAGTGACGTCTATGCATTGGGTGGATCCGGTCGCCGCGCGCACACTGCATCTATGGCGAAGAACGGCGGGACGGACAAGGGAACCAGGACGGGCGCAGCAACGCTGGTGGCAAG
>NZ_QAIQ01000186.1 GCF_003061105.1 Arthrobacter sp. HMWF013 | reverse complement strand
GAACAGGTGCTTGCCGTGGGCGCGCGACTCGGTCATCATGTGGCCGTCGAGGAGCGCTGCGCCTGCGGCGAAGCGGCCCTGCGGGCTGCTGACGGACAGGACTTCCCCCGTGAAGACGTCCGCGAACTGATGCGCCAGCCGCCGGACGGAATGCCCTTCCGGCACTACTCGATGACCTCTCCCGTGGCCTCGTAGGCAGCAATCTTGCTGATCCGGCGGACGTGGCGTTCGTCGTTGCTGAAGGGCTCGGCCAGGAAGGCTTCGATGAGTTCCGTGGCTTCGTCGACGGTATGCTGGCGGCCGCCCACGGCCACCACGTTGGCGTCATTGTGCTCACGTGCCAGCGTGGCCGTGGAGAGGTTCCAGGCGAGGGCAGCGCGGACACCCTTGACCTTGTTCGCGGCGATCTGCTCGCCGTTTCCGGAGCCGCCCAACACAATTCCGAGGGCGTGGACACCGGACTGCTGGTCCGCAACCACGGCAAGCGCGGCGTTGATGCAGAAGGAGGGGTAGTCATCCTGGGCGTCGTACACCGTGGGGCCATGGTCCACGACGTCGTAGCCCTTGGCCGTGAGGTGGCCGACCAGATGGGCGCTGAGTTCCATGCCGGCATGGTCGGTGGCGATGTGGACCCGCGGGAAGGAGGGGGAAGAAGTCACAGCAGTATCCGTTCATTAGGCCAGGGGCAGATCAACACGGACAAGGATACTAGGACTCCGGGGCACCGCCGGCTGGACTGGCTGCACCGCCGCGGTGCGCCCGCGCGGCGACGCGGGTGAGGACTTCGGCAAGGCGGGCCGCCTTGTCCGGACTTCCGCCGCTGACGGCCACGCTGTGGCCGTCCGTCTTGCGCACGACGACGGCGGGCCCGCTGCTGACGAGCATCGCGGCGGTGCCGCTGTGGTTCCGGTAGCCCCACCCGCCGTAGTCTGCTGCACGGACATCCGCGGCGCTGGCGGCGGAGATCGCAGCCGCCGGCACGTCCATCACAGGCAGCACGCCCGCTACGAAGACCCGCAGGCCTCGTCGGTCGGCCTTCACCCGGGCGCAGAGGAAAGCCGCTGCCACTACCGCAAGGATCGCCACCAGGGCACCAAGCCATGGCAGCGCCACGGTAATGAGCGCCGCCGGGAACAGGGTGGCCACGGCGATCATGACGAACACTGAACTGCGTGCGTGCACCCAGAGCCGGATGGTGTCTCCGGCCAGTTCAGGATCAAGCTCGCGGGCGAGGGCCAGTTCCAAAGCCCGGTCATCCTCCGGGGACCACTGCCTGTCGGCTTTGAAGACAAACCCCATGATGACTCCGAGTGAGACGGCGGCCCCGCTTCCAAGCGCCAGGACTGTCAGGTCAACGTGGGATTCCCGCGCATCGGCCAGGCCCGTCTGGCCCACAAGGCCCGCGGCAAGGACGGAGGTGACAAACAGGCTCAGGAACAGCCCTGTCCCCATCATGATCCGGCGCATCACGGCGGGACGCGAGGGCGGGACTGCCTGGGACAGGACCAGCCACCCGGCGGCGACGATGATCAGCGCACCGCCACCGGCGTAGGCGCCAAAAGGAGCAAAAGCGGAGCCGCCGTCGGCCGTCCAGCCGATCGCCATGGGTTCGGGCAGATCGGGCCGCAGCAAAAAGGCGCAGAACACAAAAGCCGCTGCCAGCACCACGGGAAAGCCCACTGCGAAACGCAGGGCACTGCCATCCACAGAATCCCGGAACTTTCCCATGCATTAACGCTACTCCCGGCGGGGGCCGTGACAGAATGACTTCACTGTGCCGGTGCAGGCCACCGCCCGCCGGCAACCGCTACCCCATTCTGGAGGAACCACTTGCCAGGCATGAACCTGACGCGCGCCGAAGCCCGCGAGCGCGCCGAACTGATCAGTGTCGAATCGTACGATGTCAGCCTGGACCTGACAAAGGGCGACAAGGTTTTCGGCAGCACCACGCACGTGAAATTCACCGCGGTGCCTGGATCCTCCACCTTCATCGATGCCGTGACCCACACCGTGCACAGCATCACGCTCAACGGCCGCTCGCTCGACCCGGCCGAAACGGCTGACGGAATCCGCATCCAGCTGCCCGATCTTGCCGGTTCCAATGAATTGACCGTGGTGGCTGACGCGCCCTACATGAACACGGGCGAGGGCCTGCACCGGTTTGTGGATCCCGTGGACGGCGAGGTGTACCTGTACACCCAGTTCGAGGTGCCGGATTCCCGCCGGATGTTCGCCGTCTTTGAACAGCCTGACCTCAAGGGCACCTTCGCCTTCACCGTCACCGCACCGTCGCACTGGGATGTCATCTCCAACTCCCCCACCCCGGCTCCGGAAGCCACCACGCCGGCGGACGACGGCGGCGCAAGGTCCGTGTGGTCCTTCTCCCCCACACCGCGGCTCTCCTCCTACGTCACGGCACTGATCGCCGGCCCGTACCAGTCTGTCCGCAGCAAAGTCACCAGCTCCGACGGCCGTGTCATCCCGCTGGGCGTTTTTGCCCGGAAGTCCCTCATGCAGTACCTGGACGCGGACAACATCTTCGAGCTGACCCGCCAGGGCTTTGAATTCTTCGAGGCCCAGTTCGGCTGCCCGTACCCGTTCGAGAAATACGACCAGCTGTTTGTACCCGAGTTCAATGCCGGCGCCATGGAGAATGCCGGCGCCGTGACCATCCTGGAAGGCTATGTTTTCCGCGGCAAGGTGACCGACGCGCAGGTGGAGCGCCGCGCGATCACCGTCCTGCACGAGCTCGCCCACATGTGGTTCGGCGACCTCGTGACCATGCGCTGGTGGAACGACCTCTGGCTGAATGAATCCTTCGCCGAATACATGTCCCACCTCGCGGCAGTGGAGAACACGTCCTTCGGAAGCGCATGGACCACTTTCGCCTCTGTGGAGAAATCCTGGGCCTACCGCCAGGACCAGCTGCCCACGACGCATCCGATCTTCGCTGAAATCAACGATCTCCAGGACGTTGAGGTCAACTTCGACGGCATTACCTACGCCAAGGGTGCATCGGTGCTGCGCCAGCTGGTTGCGTGGGTGGGGCCGGAGCAGTTCATGGCCGGCGTCCGCGAGTACTTCGCCAAGCACGCCTGGCAGAACACTGAGCTCAGCGACCTGATGGTGGAGCTCGAAAAGGCCAGCGGCCGCGACCTCGACCAGTGGGGCCGGCTCTGGCTGGAAACTGCCGGCGTCAACACCCTCCAGCCCGAGCTCACGCTGGACGCGGACGGGAACCTTGCTTCCTTCAGCATCATCCAGTCGGCTGTTGACGAGTGGCCCACCATCCGTCCGCACCGCCTGGCCGTGGGGTTCTACAACCTCAACGGCGCGGGCAAGCTGGAGCGCATCCACCGCGAGGAACTCGACGTGGACGGCGAGCGCACCGAAGTGCCCGGACTCACCGGCCTGGCACAGCCGGACCTGATCCTCATCAACGACGACGACCTCGCCTACGCCAAAGTACGGCTGGACGAAAAATCGTTGGCCACCGCGACCGCCCACCTCAAGGATTTCAGCCGCAGCCTCCCCCGGACCCTGGTGTGGAACTCTGCCTGGGACGCCGCCCGCGACGGCGAGACACCGGCCCGCCGCTATGTCAGTCTGATCCTGGCCAATGTCGGTTCGGAATCGGACTCGTCCGTGATCCAGACCCAGCTGCGCCAGCTCGCAACCACCCTGAATTTCTACGTAGCCGAAGATCACCGCGAGGCCACCACGGTCGAGGCAGCGGCCTCGCTCTGGGACCTGGCCGCCGCCGCGTCCGGAGGGTCGGACGCCCAGCTGCAGTTCGTGAAAGCCTTCGCCCAGCTGGCCCGCAGCGGCAACCAGCTGGACACCGTGGCAGGTCTTCTGGACGGCTCGGCAACGCCGGCGGGACTGACCGTGGACCAGGACCTCCGCTGGGAACTGGTCGCCTCGCTGGTGGCAGGCGGCCGGCTGGACCAGGACGGCATCGACGCAGAGCTGGACCGCGACAACACCGCGAGCGGACAGAACGCTGCAGCCCTGGCTACGGCAGCCATCCCTACCGCCGAGGCCAAAGCCAAGGCCTGGGATGCGATTGTGGTCAAGGGAGAGCTGTCCAACGCACTGCAGGGTTCGGCGGTGAACGGCTTTATGCGTGTTCTGGACCGGACACTCCTGGAGCCTTACGCAGAGAAGTACTTCGAGGCTGTCCCCGGGATCGTGGCGAAGCGGACCCACGCACTGGCCCAGCAGATCGTCGTCGGGCTTTATCCCGCACTGCTGACAACACAGGCAACTGTGGACCGTACGGACCGTTTCCTGGCCGGTCTTCCTGCTGACAGCACGGCGTTGCGGCGGATGATGCTGGAGAACCGCGACGGCGTTGCCCGGGCACTCCGGGCACGCGCCGCGGACATTCTCCCCGGCGAACTCCAGGCATAAGGCCATGAGCCTGAGTGAGCATCGTTATTCCCTGACCGTGCAGTGGACGGGCAATCTGGGGGAAGGCACGTCGTCGTACCGGGGCTACTCACGGGACCACGACATCCGGATCCCCGGCCTGCCCGTCCTGCCGGGCTCTGCCGATCCCACCTTCCACGGGGACCGCGAACGGTACAACCCGGAACAGCTGCTCCTGGCGGCGCTGGCGCAGTGCCACATGCTTTCGTTCCTTCACGTGGCCGTACGGCACGGGGTGGTGGTCACCGGTTACCAGGATGACGCCACCGGAGTCCTGCACCTGAACCGGGACGGCAGCGGGCAGTTTGAGTCGGTCACGCTGCACCCGCGGGTGACCCTGGCGGACCCGGCCCACGTTGCTCTGGCCGGGCAGATGCATCACGAGGCCAACCAGGTCTGCTTCATCGCGCGCAGCGTCAATTTTCCGGTGCTGCACGAACCCGTGACGCTGACCGCCTAAGCGTCTGCCAGGAGGTCAGCTGCCAGCCGGGCCTCCGTAGCGGGCGAAAGCCCGGCCTTCCGGTGACGGTTAAGGCCGCGGCTCCGCTCGTCCAGCAGCGTGTCCGCCACAGTCTCCTGCCACGGCCGGGTGTTCAGTCCGGCGGCACGGGCGGCCACGTTGCTGCGGGCGCAGAAGCCCTCATGGCCAGGCGGCAGCCACAGCGGAAGGGAATCGGGGCCGGACCAGTAATCGATCCCGGACTCCACCAGCCACTCCTCCGGCGCTGTGACTATCTCGCCCTGGTAGCCGGCGGCGGTCCTGGCCGCTGCGATGTAATCACCGAAGGGCACCTGGTCGCCCACCGCATTCAGGGCTCCGGTGACCCCCGTCTCCGCGGCATCCAGGATCCACCGGGCGAGGTCGCGGACGTCGATGACCTGGGTGGGATGGCCGGCGATGTCCGGGACCACCACAGGCCCGGTGTCCCGGGCAAATCTTGCCGGCCAGTAGCCGTAGCGGTCCGTGG
>NZ_QAIQ01000185.1:1214-7394 GCF_003061105.1 Arthrobacter sp. HMWF013 | reverse complement strand
GAGCTCGATCAGCACCCGCAACCGGTCCCCGGCCGCCGGCAGCGCGGCCGCAACCGCCCGCGACGCCGCTATCGGGTGGATCCGGTGTCTTGGGCCAAGCAGTTCCATGACCCTGTCGGCAAGCGTCGAGGTGGCTGTGCCCAGCAGGACATCCCAGCAGTTCTGGCAAGCTACCTGATCGAGGACCAAAATCCCGGCCGGCGTAGGGCCTGTGCATTCCAGGCAAGCCCGGTCCTGGCCCACTATCCGTTGTCCGGCGGCAGAATGGTCGCCCGCTTGGGCCGATGCCCTCTCTCCCGTAAGGTTTCCAAGCCCTTCTCGCTGCCAGCGGACTGGTCGGTTCCAGTGGCCCGTCCGCGGGCTGTCGGCATGGATACCTTGCCGATCAGCTCATCGGCCGTGCAATCCAGCGCGTCCATCAGGGCGACCAGGACCTGAAGATTCAAACGTTCAGGTTTCTCCGCGGCCAGCCGGTAGACCTGACTGGCCGAAAGGTGGACGCCGCGCTCGTTCAGCAGCGGGATCAGCTTCGTCGTACTGAAAAGCCCGCGGGTGGCCATGATCTCCCGCAGGCGCCACTCGTAATCCAGACTCTTCATTTCCGCCCCTCCGTTTCGGCAGCCTGCAGCAGGGCGGAAATCGCCTTGCGCATCATCGTGTTCGCGAACTCACCGCTCACGGAAGTGTAGATCGCTGTGGTCGAACCAAACGCGTGCCCGACCTGCCGCTGGATGAACAGCGGATCCACCCCGTCCTCGGTCAAGTGAGTGACGTAACTGTGCCGCAAGGCGTGCGGACTCAGGACCGAGTCGAGGCCAAGCTCGTCTCGGTACTCGCCGAACCGCCGGGCCACTTCGCCGGGTCGGATCCTGCGCCCCCGTTCTGAAACCCACAACGCGTTTGACGACTCGTTTCGGACCAGCGGCCAAATATTCTCGACATAGTCCTTCACCGCTTCAGCCGCCCACCGGTGCATCGTTGCAACGGACCGCCGCTTGGGCGGCCCTCCCCTGGAAGCCTTGCCATTGCGCACCAGCAGCATTCCAAAAGGCCCGAACTCCGGCGCATGGGCATTGCGGTAGAAGTCTGTGACATCAAGACCTGCCACCTCCCTGGCCCGCAAACCCCAGGCATAGGCCACTTTGAACATCGTCGCATCCCGGTAGGCGATGAACGCGCCCTTTCGCCCCGTATCTAGACGCGAATCCACCTGTCCGTCCGCGTAATCAAACAAACGCTGTAGCTCCGCCCGGGTCAGCGGCCGGCGCTTCGGGTCACCCTCATAATCCTGCAAGTGCCGGCTGGTGTTCCACTCCGTGCAGACCTGCACCGGATGCGTTCCGAAACGGGCCTCGCACTCAGCAACCCAGTCATAGTGAGGCGAACAAACGAAGTCGCAAAACTGCGCGACAGCGTTCTGGTATCCCCTGATCGTTGACGGCGCCAGCCTATGCACCGTCACCAGGTCCTGCATCCACTCATCGAACAACGCAGCGCTCCACTGCCACGGAAAGGCGCCTGCCGACTTCGTGAACCGCTGCACTGTGTTCACATCAGAACGCACACCCGACGCCTTAAGATTCCGGCCACCAACTCGCTGCGCCCGCCAGCCCTCAAGCATCGCCGAGAACACCGCCTCCTCTTCGTTCAGAAAAGAGACACCAGGCGCCAACACCAGCGACGCCGAACCCAACGGAACACCTTTTGGACCCACAAAACCATCCCCCAAATGCAGTATTTATGCATTAAACGCATGATCCTGATCGGCCGTCAAGCCATAGACGGCTTGCCCTCCCCCACTAGTGAGAACGTGGTGGCTGCGCCACTTCACTTGTCATGCATCAGATGCAACTTGGTGGAGAATGCTCTTTGTCGGCCCCTGGCGCTACACTGGATGAATCGAACATATGTTCCCATTAGCTCTTGGCGCGTCTTCCCGCTTGGGGCATGGGTTTTACGTCTAAGACACCTGTCTTCTATTGACTCGACAAACGCGTTCCACTGCTCGTTGAACGGTGGCTGGATCCGTCCTGCCCAGAGACAACGACGAACCACTTGCCTGCCGGGGCCTTCCATCACGATCGGGCATGCCTTGATTTGCGGGAGTGCGACCGGATCGTACTTCGTGCCCCCAAAGTGAAACGCCTGCCCTTCCGAACCATTCCGGTTGACCGCCTTGTTACTATCGAAATAAGGATGTTGTTTCCGGCCTGGGCGCTCTCACGGAGGAGGCGGACGGGTGATCTCCCCTAAGCACATCCGTTATTACCAGAGTTGAGGTTCACATGGTTCTTCAGGATCGCGCCAAAGCAACGCGAGAGGCGATCATTGCAGGGGCGGCAACGATTTTTGAGGAGCACGGTTACGGCAGTGCCAGTTTGAGCCAGGTAGCCGAGGCGGCCGGGGTAACCAAAGGGGCGCTGTACTTTCACTTCAAGTCGAAGGACGACCTGGCGAGGGCGGTCATCGAAGAACAGCATCGCTTGGTTGTGGCGGAGAGCGAGGGCATCCTGTCCGAGCGCTATCCTGCCCTGGTGGCCGTGATCCTAATGTGCCGCGCATTTGGGCTCAAACTCGTCCACGAGCCGGTGGTCAGAGCGGGCATCAGGCTCACGATGGAGGCCACCACCTTTGGCCTGCCCGTCAAAGGACCTTATGAGGACTGGATCGCCACCATGGAGCAGCTGATCCACCGGGCCAAGGTAGAGAATCAGATTCGTTCCTCCGTGGCCCCCGCAGTACTTGCCAGATATATTGTCGCCTCGTTCACAGGGGTACAAATGGTTTCCGAAGTCCTCACCAGCCGCGCTGACGTCCTGCAGCGTATCGAGGAGATGTGGCATCTGCTGCTCCCCGGGATCATGCCTGAAGACTCCCAGGAAAACCCGCAGGCACTATCCGGACTGGTGGCCACAGGATACCCGCTCCGGTGGAACGATCGTGAGCACCCTGACGTCCACCAGTGAACGCGTGTGGCTTGAATGGACGCCCCAACCGGCGCATTCACATCAATAGTCACGGTTGCATAAAAAACCGGTCATCCGTATTGTTTATTTGGCGGACCGCTCATACTCTTGGAGTGCGGAAGTTTCGTGACAACCTCTCGACGCACGCACGCACATGCGCAGACTCGCGCAGAAATATGAAGCCCGCAAACCTCATTTCACCGGTATCCGGCAAACCGCTACCCACGGCATTTAGTAACCAGGAATGGGCTTAACCATTGAAAAATTCCCAACGCGTGACTGCGATAACGCTTGCACTGGCATGTGTATGGATAGCCGGATGTGGCGTCATAGGCAACGAAGCCCCCGGCGGAGTAACCCGGGCCAAATTGGACCGTGCAGCATCCACGATCACGATGCCCTTGGATGAGTACGACATATCGGATGATGGCTTTGCGACCATATCCCGGGCGCGTGAACTTGCCTTCAGCGGCTGCATGGCCCAGCACGGGGTCGCGGATGCCGGCTCTCCCGAAGCGACCATAAAGGAAGATCGTACCTATGGGCTGTGGAACGTTGAGCGGGCCAAGTTGTATGGTTTCGGGTTGGCCCCCGCAGACCAAACATCAACTTCCTCAGTCGGACCCTCGGGCGTGTACCGGGAACTGGATCCGGCATGGGTCGAAGCCAGAACCACGTGCATGCGGTCCCTTTCCAGCGAACTTGATGCCTTTACACCGCCGGACGAACTCACCAACCACCCGCCATCGTTCGAGGTGAGGTTGGAGGCCTCCAATCTGGCCGCGAAGGACCCGCAATGGAAGAAGCATCGCGACGAGTGGTGGCAGTGTCTGAGGGACGCCGGACTGGTCCCCCCGGCCAACGAGGAGGGTTGGTCCAGCCAGCAGGCACTTGACCGCCCCCGCGGAGAGGCGCCGGCGGAAAAAGAGGAAGAGATCCGCATTGCTGTGAAGGAGGCGACCTGCAACGAAGCGACCGCCCTTACCCAAAATCTGGGTGATATTGAGGCCGGCTACCAGGTGGGTTTGATCAAAGAACGGCAGGCAGCCCTCAACGAACAAAAATCGAAGAATCTGGAATATGTTGCGAAGGCAGAAACCTATCTTGCAAACCACCAGTAGGCAGTCGCCGGGGTCTGCGGACACTCCTGGCCACAAGTTCCGGTCCCGGCGGGTTGCCTATCCATTGCGTGTGGCCGTTTTCACCGCGCTGGTGGCGGTCCTGCTGGCAGCGGCTTTTCTTGCCGGGCGTTTTATTGAGGCACCTCCCCGCGATGCCATTCAATCGGCGCAACAGGCCATTGATGTTTGGTCGGCAGTCGAAACCAAAGTCGTCGATGACCGGGTGACGTTTACGGGCCGGGTTCAGCCGGGAACCGATGCCAGTATTGCCGTAGTTTCCGATGCCGTGCCAAATGTTGTGGTGCGGCAGGTCCTCGCAATTGGCGACCAAGTAGCGGCCGGAAGCCTGGCGGGGGTGGTGTCTGGGCGACCGTATTTCTTCCTGCCGGGACCGCTTCCCCTGTACCGAGATGTCTCGCTCAACGACGAGGGGGATGACGTGCTGGCCCTGCAGACGGCCCTCGGAAGCACCGGCCATCGTGTCCAACTGAGCGGAATAGTGGATCAGCTCACCCTAAATGCTGTGAAGGACCTCTTTGTTGCCGCGGGCTTTTCCCTGCCCGATCCTTCTTCGGCATCTCATGATTTCACGGCCGACGGGGCCGAATCGAAGGCCGGGCAGACGGCATCCGCAGCCAAGATTCCCTTTATCCCGTTCCGGCAGCTTTTGGTGATGCCGGCAGGGGGCGGTGTCGTTGCCACGTCCGCTCCGGTGGGATCCGAAATCACTGCCGACACTCCCCTCCTGACGATTCGTGCGACGCCCAGCTTCGTGGAGTTCACGGCTGACGTCGCCCAGGCAGACCGCCTCCAGATAGGCCAGAAGCTCTCTGTCCGGCTGGACTCCAAGGAATTCCTGGCCACCGTGGCAAACATCGGGGCCTTTCAGGAAGGAAAAGAAGGAACCAAACCCGGGAAGCCTATTTCGCTGGCTCCCGCCGAGGGCGGCGATTTGGAACTTCCGGTCGGTCAGACGGCGATCGTCGTCACCGTCGGTGAGACCGAGGCATCCCTCTCCGTCCCACTCATCGCTGTCCGCGAGGACGCTGGGGGGCACTATGTCACCAGGCGGGTAAACGAAGCAGCCCAAAACCCGGCCGCAGTGGAAGAGCGCATTGATGTCAAAGTCCTGCGAACCGGTGGAGGCTACGCTGCGATCAGCGCCGAGCTGAACGCCGGCGATCAGGTCAAGGTGTCCTAGCAATGACGCTGCTTGACCAAGCCGCTGAGGATGTCCGGCATCTGGCTCCCGGTTCGCCGCTGCTGTCACTAAGGGAGGTGTCCCGACGCTATCCCGGCAACGACGCCCCCACCATCGACGGGATCTCCCTCGAAATCCATCCCGGAGAGTTCGTTGCCATCGTGGGCCCCTCAGGATCCGGAAAGTCCACACTCCTGAATATCTTGGGCCTGCTAGATACCCCCACGGGAGGCGAGTATCAGGTGCTGGGCCTGAATACAGGCTCCATGAACGAGAAGGAGCTCAACCATCTCCGCTCGGCAGCCTTCGGATTCATTTTTCAATCCGCACACGTACTGGGCGACGAATCCGTCCTTTCCAACACCGCGATGGGCTTACGTGTCCAGCGGGTTCCCATCCGGGAACGTGTCCGGCTCGCTGCCGAGGCCCTCACACAGCTTGGGCTGGAAGCCAAGACCACGGCCCGGGCAAAACTGCTCTCAGGTGGTGAGCGGCAGCGCGTTGCCATAGCCCGTGCGATTGCAACCTCACCGGCACTGATCCTTGCCGATGAACCAACAGGGAACCTGGATTCCGAGAACAGCCAGAAGGTTGTCGAGCACCTCCGCAGCCTCCACCGCGCAGGGGCCACGGTAGTGATCATTACGCACGACATGGACGTTGCTGCCGCGGCCACTCGTCGGATAAGCGTCCTCGATGGAAGAATCGTTCAGGACGCCACCACACTTGACCGGCCACCAGCACCGGCGCCCCAACGGGCACCCCTCGCCACCTTCAAGCAGAAAAGCGGACGACTGGGCCCTTGGGGATCCCTGGTCGATGACGTTCTCGCCGCCGTATCGGCACTTTCAACGCGCGGCGTCCGCACGCTGCTGCTGATGGTGGCTTTCGC
>NZ_QAIQ01000185.1:0-1204 GCF_003061105.1 Arthrobacter sp. HMWF013 | reverse complement strand
GAGCGAAACCGCATCAGCCCAAATCAGCAATCGCCTGACCGCTGCGGCCCTCGATGAAGTCCGGGTCGACCTCGACAACCCCGCAACTCTCCTCAACACGGCCGGCGAGCAACTGAGCCTGGACCTGCAAAAGATCAACAGCCTGCCCCATGTGGCCGGCGCAGGATTCCTCGCCACGGTCGACCCCGCTGGCACCTGGATTTCCCGGTTACACCCAACGGGCCAGGAACCACGTCAAGCCATCGGGCTTGCCAGCGCCTCCGCATCCCTCATGAACCTGGCAACCACCCAGGTAACACCCGCCGCCAGCTCCCAGCTGCTGGAAAATCCATCCATGGGGCCGGTCGCGCTGGTCTCGAAGAATGCTGCCACGGCACTTGGCCTCCCTGTCCAGGGCGGAATGACCCTCAGCCCCGGATATGCCATATGGATAGACGGGGGCCGCGTACCGGTGGTCGGCTCATTTGAGGTCAACGACCGGTTTCAACAGCTCGAAAATTCCGTCGTCGTCAGCCCTGGTGTCATCGCCAGTAACGCGGACGTTCAGCTCTCCCTCATCATACGAACGGAGATGGGGTTCCCCGCGGCTGTCGCGCGGGCTTTGCCTATCACCCTCAACCCCGCAAGCCCGGGAAGCATCAAGACTCGAACCGTCGCTGATCTGGACACCCTCCGATACGGGGTGTCCAATGACCTTGGCATATTCGTCGGAATCCTTTCATCGGTACTCCTCGCCCTGACCGCCGCCAGCGCAGCCACAGTTATGTACCTGACCGTCCAATCCCGGACATCGGAAATCGCGCTCCTTCGTGCCATCGGAGCCAGTCGGGGATTCATCGGACGCCTCTTCATCATCGAAGGAATCCTCATCTCCTCGATGGGCGGCGCCATCGGCGTCGCCCTCGGCATAGCCGGGACATTGTTGGGCGCCGCCGCACAAGGATGGACCCCCGTCCTTGCCAGCAGCCTGCCCCTCATCGGCCTCGGCGCAGCGATCTGCGCCGGACTCCTCAGCTCCCTTTACCCTGCGTGGGTGGCCAGCCGCCAAAACCCCGCCACAGCCATCAGAAACTAGACCCGGGCGTCAACGTAGGGCATCGCGCAGCGCCCCGTGCGCCCGGGCCAGCCGCTCCTGCAGACGGCGGTTCTCGTCCGTGAGCTGCCGGATGCGTTGGTGGGCCAGCTGAAGCCGCCGGTGCATTGA
>NZ_QAIQ01000184.1 GCF_003061105.1 Arthrobacter sp. HMWF013 | reverse complement strand
ATGAGGCAACGAATCAGTCTTCCCGGAGGTATTGCAATGAGGCAACAGGGAGCCGCCGTCGCCATCACGCCTAGAAGCGGGTCCCCATCCTGATGACAGTGACGGCGCCCACCGAATACTGGGTCCGGCGCTCCGGCCGGTAGAATGGGCTAGCAAGCTCGCGGAGCGCCCGTCCACACTGTTGCAAAAAGCATGTCCCCAACTCTGGAACGGCGTAAGACGGCGTGACTCCGCTGCGCCCTTACCCAATGCTCACGCACAGGAGTTGCCGGATGCCCCGGATCGTTGTTGACGTCATGCCCAAGCCCGAGATTCTGGACCCGCAGGGGAAGGCCATCGTGGGTGCACTCCCCCGCCTGGGCTTCACCAGCTTTAGCTCTGTCCGCCAGGGCAAGCGTTTTGAACTGACTGTCGACGGCGAGGTGACCGACGCAATCCTGGCCCAGGCCCGCGAGGCAGCCGAAACCCTGCTGTCCAACCCGGTGATCGAGGACGTCGTCAACGTCGAGGTCGTCGAGGCCTGAGATGACTGAACTTCCCCTGATCGGCGAGGCAACCGCCGTCGCCGCCGAGCCGCGCCTGGCAGGCGCCCGGATCGGCGTCGTCACTTTCCCCGGCACCCTGGACGACCGCGACGCGGCCCGTGCAGTCCGGCTCGCCGGTGGCACCGCGGTGCCGCTCTGGCACGCTGATACCGCCCTGGGTGACGTGGACGCCGTCGTGATTCCCGGCGGATTCTCCTATGGCGATTACCTCCGTGCCGGCGCCATTGCCCGCTTCGCGCCGCTGATGTCCAAGATCATCGATGCGGCCAACTCTGACGCCAAGCTTCCCGTCCTGGGTATCTGCAACGGCTTCCAGATCCTGACCGAATCGCACCTGCTGCCCGGCTCCATGATCAAGAACGACCACCTGAAGTTCATGTGCCGCGACCAGGTGCTGCGGGTTGAAAACAGCAACACCGCCTGGACCCTGGACTACGAGGCAGGCCAGGAAATCACTGTGCCGCTGAAGAACCAGGACGGCCAGTACATCGCCGACGAAAAGGTCCTGGACGCGCTCGAGGCCGAAGGCCGCGTGGTGTTCCGTTACGTGGGCTTCAACCCGAACGGCTCACGCCGCGACATCGCCGGCATCTCCAACGCCGCCGGCAACGTGGTGGGACTTATGCCGCACCCGGAGCACGCCGTGGAGGTGGGCTTCGGCCCGCAGTCCCTGGACGGAATCGGCGGGTCCGATACCGATGGCCTGGGTTTCTTCACCTCCGTTTTGAACAAGATTGTGGGAGGCGCCAAGTGACCACGGAAACCACCAAGAAGTTCAACATCGACACCGTCGAGAACGCTGCCAAGACGCCGGACACCGAGCTTCCCTGGGCCGAACTGGGCCTGAAGCAGAACGAGTTCGACGAGGTAGTCAAGGTCCTGGGCCGCCGCCCCACCGGCGCCGAGCTCGCCATGTACTCGGTCATGTGGAGCGAGCACTGCTCCTACAAGTCCTCCAAGAACCACCTGCGCCAGTTCGGCGACAAGGTGACCGAGGAAATGAAGAAGGACATGCTGGTGGGCATCGGCGAAAACGCCGGCGTCACCAACCTCGGCGACGGCTGGGCCGTGACGTTCAAGATCGAGTCCCACAACTCGCCGTCGTTCGTGGAGCCCTACCAGGGTGCTGCAACCGGCATCGGCGGCATTGTCCGCGACATCATTTCCATGGGCGCCCGCCCGGTGGCCGTCATGGATCCGCTCCGTTTCGGCGCCATCGACCACCCGGACACTGCCCGCGTCATGCACGGTGCCGTTGCCGGCATCGGCGGCTACGGCAACTCCCTTGGCCTGCCCAACATCGGCGGCGAAATGGTCTTCGATTCCGTGTACCAGGGCAACCCGCTGGTCAACGCACTGGCTGTCGGCGTCATGCGCCACGAGGACATCCGCCTCGCCAACGCCTCGGGCAAGGGCAACAAGGTTGTCCTGTTCGGTGCCCGCACCGGCGGCGACGGCATCGGCGGCGCCTCAGTGCTCGCCTCGGAGTCCTTCGACGACACCAAGCCGTCCAAGCGCCCCGCCGTCCAGGTGGGTGACCCCTTCGCCGAGAAGGTCCTGATCGAGTGCTGCCTCGAGCTGTTCAAGGGTTCCCTCGTTGAAGGCATCCAGGACCTCGGCGCCGCAGGCATCTCCTGCGCCACCTCGGAGCTCGCGTCCAACGGCGACGGCGGCATGGAGGTTGAGCTGACCTCCGTCCTGCTCCGCGACCCCACCCTGACCCCGGGCGAGATCCTGATGTCGGAGTCGCAGGAACGCATGATGGCCGTGGTCACCCCCGAGAACATCGCTGCTTTCGAAGCTGTGATGGACAAGTGGGCCGTGGAGTACTCCTGGCTCGGCGAGGTCACTGACACCGGCCGCCTGATCATCACCTGGGACGGCGTGGTGATCGTGGATGTTGACCCGCGCACCGTGGCCCATGACGGACCCGTGTACGACCGCCCGTTTGCCCGCCCCGAGTGGCAGGACTCCCTCCAGGCGGACACCTTCACCGGCTCCGTCCAGGACGCCGGCCGCCCCTCGTCCCCCGCGGCGCTGGCAGCTGCCGTCACCGAGCTCATTGCCTCACCGAACATGTGCAGCAAGGACTGGATCACCAACCAGTACGACCGCTACGTCGGCGGCAACACCGCCCTGGCGTACCCGGACGATGCCGGCGTGGTCCGCGTGGATGAGGAAACCGGCCTGGGCGTTGCCCTGGCCACCGACGCCAACGGCCGCTACACGTACCTTGACCCGTACCACGGCGCGCAGCTGGCACTGGCCGAGGCCTACCGCAACGTGGCCACCTCCGGCGCCGTTCCCATGGCCGTCAGCGACTGCCTGAACTTCGGCTCCCCCGAGGACCCGGATGTCATGTGGCAGCTCGCCGAGGCCATCCGCGGCCTGTCCGACGCCTGCATGGTGCTGGGCATCCCGGTCACCGGCGGCAACGTGTCGCTGTACAACCAGACGGGCACCACGCCCATCCACCCCTCCCCTGTGGTGGCAGTTCTCGGAAAGCTCGACGACGTCGCCCGCCGCACGCCGTCGGGCTGGCGTGAGGATGGCCAGGCCATCTACCTGCTGGGCACCACTGCGGCTGAACTGGACGGTTCCGAGTGGGCCAACCTGCGCGGCCACCTCGGCGGACTGCCGCCCAAGGTTGACCTCGCAGCAGAGCGCGCACTGGGTGAAATCCTGATCAACGCCTCCCGCGACGGCATGGTCGATTCGGCTCACGACCTCTCCGAGGGCGGCCTCGCGGCAGCCCTGGTTGAGTCCTCGCTGCGCTACGGCGTGGGTGCCCGGATCGCTTTGCAGGATGTGATGGACCGCGACGGCGTTGACCTGTTCACGGCCCTGTTCTCCGAGACCCAGGGCCGCGCCATTGTTGGCGTGCCCCGCTCCGAGGAAATCCGCTTCACGGACATGTGCACTGCGCGCGGATTCGCCCACACCCGGATCGGTATTGTGGACGCGGCCAGCGGCGAGCTGGAGATCAACGGCGTCGAAACCCTGTCCCTCGATGCCCTCCGCGAAGCCCACGAGGCAACCCTGCCGAAGTACTTCGGCTAGCCCCACCCCCAAAGCAACGCGGGGTCACTCCGCGCCCGATAATCCTCCTGGATTGGGCGTGAAGTGACCCCGCGTTGCTTTAATCTTCGCTGTGGAGCTCCCGCTGACGTGAACTGAGCAGCTCGAATTCGGGCCGGTTCGCCACGAAGCGTTCGACGGCGGTGAGCACCTCCACGAGGTGCGCACGGTCTGCTGCCACCAGGCCCGCGCCCACCTGCGAGCGCCGGTATTGTTCGTGTCCGCCCACCTCGGCAACTGACACATCGAACCGGCGTTTGACCTCGGCCAGGAGCGGCCTGATGACGGAGCGTTTTTCTTTCAGGCTTTGGACATCGCCCAGGAGGATGTCGAATTCAATCCAGCCGATCCACATGACCCCATGGTAACCACGGGGTCAGATGGCGAGCTCGCCCATCCGGTCCCAGCCGTCGCCGTCGAGCTGGCGGCTGATGATCTGCGGCGTCTCGGCCAGGGCCTGGGGCATGTCCGCCATGGCCTGCTTGAAGTGCGTGCTGTTGACGTGGTCAGCAGCGGCGTCGTCCTTGAAGGCTTCGACCAGGACAAACTCGTGGGGGTCCTCCACGCTGCGGGACCAGTCGAACCACAGATTGCCGGGCTCCTGACGGGTGGCCCGGGTGAACCCGTCCACGAGATCCAGCCAGCGTTCGGACCAGTCGGGTTTGACCTTGAATTTGACGACGATGAAGATCATGGGATTTCCGTCCGTTCCGGGAGGTTTGCGGCTCAGCCTGCGGCGAGTTGGCGTGCCCCTTCAAGGTATCGCGAAGTGACGTACCTCTGCGCCGCCCTGGTCACCGGACCTCCGACGCGGTAGATCCAGTTGGCCGGCTTGCTGAAGGCCGTGATCTTCAAGAACACCCGCCCGGTGGCGTCAATCTCCACCTCAAAGGCTTCCTCGCCGCGCGCCGGATGCCCTGGCAGCGTGCCGTACCCAAAGCCGGCAGACTGCGGACCGTCGCCCGCCACCGGCCGCCGCACCCACACCACTTCGCACGGGGCGTTGATCCGGAAAGGCCCGACGCCGAATCCGCTCACCACGCGCGTCCCCGGCCGGACGACGTCGGACTCGGCCCGGACGCGCAGCCCCGACCGCCGCTGCAGTTCCCAGGTCAGGATTCCCTGCGCCACCCGGCGGTACAGCGCCGCCCCGTCGCCAAGGTAGGCCTGGGACACCAGGCTGGGATACCCCTCCGGCGGCCGTCCGTTCTCGGTGGCGCCCACACCCGGGTAGTCGAGCCGGCCGCCCACCAGTCGTTTGTCAGTCAACGGAGTCCTCCCGGGATCCGGTGTGAGGCAAAGATGCCAGCCGCGCCCAGCCCAGCTGTTCCTGTTGCCTGCGGCTCAGGGTGGCCACCACCAGATCGTAGGAGTCCTCCACCATGTCCCGGACCATGGAGTCCGGGAGGGCACCATCCAACCTCACGCCGTTCCAATGGGTCTTGTTCATGTGCCACGCACCGGTGATCCCCGGGTGGGCGGCACGGAGCTGCTCAGCCAGGGCCGGCTCGCATTTGAGGCTGACGGAAAAGTCGTCCGCGTCCAGGGTGGACGAGGCGAACATCTTCGCCTCATGCCTGCTGCCGCCGTCCACAGCCGCCCTCACCTTGAACACCGAGGTCTCCGGACCAAAGGGGAAATCTTCGTACGCGCCGGGAAAAGAAAGGCAGATCTCCCTGAGCTGAGCTGGTTCCATCCTGTGAGCCTACAAAGCCGTTCGCGGCGGTGCTAGTCTGCGAAGATGTCACCTGACCAGGCCACCATCCCTGTTCTGGACTTGAGCACCGCGCGGCAGCCCTACGGTTCCTTCAGCCCGGAATTCATCGAACAGCTGCGGGAGGCCGCCCATAACGTCGGTTTCTTCCAGATCACGGGCTACGGTGCGGCTCCCGGCCAGGCAGAGGAGCTCCTGGGCCTCATCAAACGCTTCTTCGACTTGCCGCTTGAGGAGCGGATGAAGCTGGACAACCGGCTCTCACCCCACTTCCGCGGCTACACCCGGATGGGCACGGAGGTCACCCAGGGGCGGGCGGACGCGCGCGAGCAGATCGACTATTCCCCCGAGCGCGACCCCATCCCCGACTACCCGGCGGACCAGCCGTACTGGCTGCTCCAGGGCCATAATCTGTGGCCGGACGAGTCATTGCCCGAGCTCAAGCCGGCAGCCATGGCCTGGGCAGATCTGATGTCCGCCGTGGGCATGGAACTGCTGCGTGGCATTGCTGTCGCCCTGGGGCTGCCCGAGGACCACTTCGACGAACCTTTCGGCGACGAACCCGCGTGGATGGGCAAACTGGTGCACTATGTCGGCGGCATAGTTGAAGAGGCCGGTGACCAGGGTGTGGGATCGCACGCGGACTACGGTTTTGTCACCCTCCTGCTCCAGGACGAGGTGGGCGGGTTGGAGGTCCTTCCGCCCGGGGCGAGCGAATGGGTGGAAGTGGACTACATTCCCGGAGCCCTGGTGGTGAACCTGGGCGAGATGCTGGAAGTGGCCACGGAAGGCTACCTGGCCGCCACCATCCACCGCGTCAAGGCTCCGCCGCCGGGCGTGGACCGGTATTCAGTGCCCTTTTTCTGGTCCCCGAGGCTTGACGCCGTGATTGACCCGGTGCCACTGCCGCCAGAGCTCAAAGCACAGGCGCGCGGGCTGTCCGACGACCCGTCCAACCCGATGCTGGCCTCATTCGGCATGAATATGCTCAAGGGCCGGATGCGGGCCCACCCGGACGTCACTGAGCGTCACTACCCGGAGCTGATGAAGGGCTGAGGCCCTGCCCGCGGGCCTGGGTCAGAGGTCGTATTTCCAGGCCTGCTGGGCCGGGCAGGCGTTCATCACCACGTCCAGTCCGGCCCACTTTGCCCGCTCGGCGGCGGCCTCGTCGATGACGCCCAGCTGAAGCCATACGGCCTTGGCGCCGACAGCGATCGCCTGGTCCACCACCGCCCCGACCTTGTGCGAGTTGACGAAGCAATCAACGACGTCGAGGGGATGCTTTTCCGCTGGTATATCGGCGAGCGTGCGGTACCCGGTTTCGCCATGCACAGCATCGCCCGGCAGGTTCACGGGGATGATTTCCATCCCGAGCCGGTCCCGGATGAACAGTGACGTCTCATAGGCGGCACGCCATTCATTGGTGGTCAGGCCCACGATCGCCCACCGCCCTTTGTTTCGCATAAGGCGCTCAATAACGGCTGGATCGTTGACGTGGGCCATGATGCAAGACTACATCGCGAATCCTCCACCTTCCCGCCGAACAATTGAATGATTGCGATGCTGTCACATGGGGAATGAACGAATATTACGCTTCCGCAACGCGGGATTTGGCGCGTGCCGTGCGGTTCGGCTGTAGTGGTAGTGACCATCCCGAGCGGCCGAGAGACCTGGATCTATGACGCCGCAGCATCCCTGGGCGACGCCTGCCGTCGTCAAAGCAGCACAGTTGAGGCGACCATCCTCAACCAACTGCCACGGTGCTACCGCCAGGATCGATGGAGCATACCCATGACCCCGGAGATTTATCCTGCCACGCCACTTTTGACCCCGGTTTTCACTCCGGTTTCCGCCAGCACGGCCTCACCGGGCGTGCCCGTGGAATCCCCTCACACCACTTCGAACGCGACGGCGGTCGAAGCCGGGCTGCGTGACGCGGCCGGCCCCGCCAATAGCCCATCGGGATGGTCCTCGACCGGGTTGCAGGACGTCGCTGTGCACGGCGAACCGTCCGGCGGGCCGGCCCGTCACAGCAGCACCACCACGCCCACCGATCCGGAAGCCCAGCCGGCAATCCAGGACACTGTGGCCTTCTGGGAACAGCAGGCCCTCCGCCTGGACTGGGCCCCGAACGCACAAGACCCTGACGGCAAACCCTGGCACACGGCGCACCGCCGCATCCCGGCCGACGCCGAAGCCGGCAAGGGCCCGGAGATCACCTGGTTTGAAGGCGGCAAGCTCAATGTCGCGTACAACTGCGTGGACCGCCACGTGGCCAACGGCCGCGGCGGCAAGGTGGCCCTTTACTTCGAAGGCGAGCGCGGGGACCGCCGCGCCATCACCTATGCCGAACTGCAGCGCGAGGTGTCCCAGGCCGCCAACGCGCTCCTGGCCCTGGGCATCACCAAGGGCGACCGCGTGGTCATCTACCTTCCGGTCATCCCCGAAACCGTCATCATCACCCTCGCGGTGGCCCGCATCGGTGCCATCCACTCCCTGGTGTTCGGCGGTTTCTCCGCCGAGGCCCTGAAGTTCCGGGTGGAGGACACCGGGGCCAAGCTCCTGGTCACCACGGACGGCCAGTTCCGCCGCGGCGTCGCCGTCCCGGTCAAGGACAACGCCGATGCGGCAGTGGCCGGCGACAACGCGATCGAGCACGTCCTGGTGGTCAACCGAACCACCCCCGCCGACGAACTGGCGACCGTCCACATGACCGAAGGCCGCGACGTGTGGTGGCATGACGCCGTCGGGCGTGCCCCGGAACTCCACGAGCCGGAGGCGTTCGACGCCGAGACTCCCCTGTTCATCATGTACACCTCCGGGACCACCGGTAAGCCCAAGGGCCTGGTCCACACCTCCGGCGGCTATCTCACGCAGGCGTCCTGGAGCTTTGAGCACCTGTTCAGCAACCCGGATCCCGCGCTCCGGGACGGCGATGTGCACTGGTGCACCGCTGACCTGGCCTGGGTCACCGCGCATACCTACGAGATCTACGGCCCGCTCTCCAACGGCGTGACCCAGGTGATCTTCGAGGGCACGCCCAACACCCCGCATCCGGGCCGGCACTTCGAGATCATCGAACACTACGGCGTCACCCAGTACTACACGGCGCCCACGCTGGTCCGCTCGCTCATGGGCTGGTTCCCGGACGGCGTTCCGGACAGCTACGACCTCTCCTCCATCCGCATGCTCGGCACCGTGGGTGAGGCCGTGAATCCGGAGGCCTGGCGCTGGCTGCGCCGGAACGTTGGTGCCGGCACGGCTCCGGTGGTGGACACCTGGTGGCAGTCCGAAACCGGCGCCACCATCCTCTCCCCCGCCCCCACGGACACAGACTTCAAACCGGGCTGCGCTGCCCGCCCGTTGCCCGGCGTCAGCACCAGGATCGTGGACGACGCCGGCAATACAGTGCCGCCGGGCGTCCAGGGATTCATCGTGGTTGACTCCCCCGGGCCGGCCATCGCGCGGACCGTCTGGGGAAATCCCCGCCGCTACTACGACTCCTACTGGAGCAAGTACGTGGAACAGGGCTGGTTCCTGGCCGGTGACGGCGCCAAGTACGACGCCGACGGCGACATCTGGATCCTGGGCCGCGTGGACGACACCCTGAACGTCTCGGGCCACCTGCTCTCCACGATCGAGATCGAGTCGGCCCTGGTCTCGCACCCTGACGTGGTGGAGGCCGGCGTCTGTCCGGTCGCGGACGCCAAGACCGGGCACGCGATCGTTGCTTTCGTCGTGCTTAAGTCCGGGGTTTCCGGGGACGTCGGCGCGGAACTCAGGAACCACGTTGCGAAGGCCATCGGCCCGATCGCCAAGCCCCGCGACGTCGTCGTCGTCCAGGACGTGCCCAAAACCCGCAGCGGCAAGATCATGCGCCGGCTGTTGACCCAGCTCTTCGAGGGGACCGCCCTGGGCGATACCACCTCACTCCAGAACGAACCGGCGATCGCCGGCATCCAGGACGTCCTGCGCGAGCGGACCCTAGTTAAGGAAAATTCATGAATGACATCAGCAACGTTGCCCGTCTTTCCGAACCGCTGAAGTTTGCGTACTGGGTGCCGAACGTTTCCGGCGGCCTGGTGGTCTCCACCATCGAACAGCGCACCGGCTGGGACTTCGACTACAACAGGAAGCTCGCGCAGATTGCCGAGGACTCCGGCTTCGAATACGCCCTCACGCAGACCCGCTACGCCGCCTCCTACGGTGCGGACAAGCAGCACGAGGCCACGTCGTTCAGCCTGGCCCTGCTGGCCGCCACCGAGCGCCTCAGGGTCATCGCCGCCGTCCACCCGGGCATGTGGCACCCCGGTGTCCTGGCGAAGTTCATCATCACCGCAGACCACATCTCCAACGGCCGCGCGGCCGTCAACATCGTCTCGGGCTGGCTCAAGAACGAGTTCACCAACTTCGGCCTCGAATGGCTGGAACACGACGAACGCTACGTCCGCACCGAGGAGTTCATCAGGGTCCTCCGCGGCCTCTGGACCGAGCAGGAATACAGCCAGTCCGGCAAGTACTACAACATCACCGATTTCACGCTGAACCCGGCCCCCGTGGATGTTCCCGGCCGCGCGCACCCGGAGATCTTCTTTGGCGGCAACTCGACCGCGGCCCAGGCCACCGCGGGCCGCGTGGCGGACTGGTACTTCTCCAACGGCAAGGACCTGGAAGGCTTCAAGGAGAACATCGCCGGCGTCGTGGCCGCTTCAGGGGAAACCAGGCGCGGCACCGGGGGCGCCGCTTTGCCCGCTCCGAGGTTTGGCCTCAACGGCTTTGTGATCGCCCGGGATTCCGAGAAGGAAGCCCGCGACACCCTCCGCGAGATTGTGGCGAAGGCGCACAAGCCCGCCGTCCAGGGCTTCCGCGACGCCGTCCAGGAAGCGGGCGCGTCCACCAAGGACGGCAAGGGCATGTGGGCGGACTCAAGCTTTGAGGACCTGGTCCAGTACAACGACGGCTTCAAGACCCAGCTGATCGGCACCCCTGAGCAGATCGCCGAGCGGATTGTGGAGTACAAGAAGATCGGCGTGAACCTGTTCCTCACCGGCTACCTGCACTTCCAGGAGGAAGTGGCGGCCTTCGGTGCGGACATCCTGCCGATCGTCCGCGAACTCGAAGCGGACCTCGCCCGCAAGCACGGCACCGAACTTGTCCCCACCCGCACCCTAGCCTCGCAAGCTCGGCCAGGGAACCCTGCGGGCGTGGGCCCACGCGCAGCCGCAGAGTCGGTGGCTGTCTGATGGCTGACCGCAAATTTGGCTTCCGCACCCGCGCCCTGCATGCCGGCGGCACCCCGGACGCCGAGCATGGCGCCCGCGCGGTACCGATCTACCAGACCACGTCCTTCGTCTTCAAGGACACCCAGGACGCCGCCAACCTGTTCGCCCTGCAGAAGTACGGCAACATCTACTCCCGGATCGGGAACCCCACCGTGGCAGCATTCGAGGAGCGCATCGCGTCCCTGGAGGGCGGCATCGGGGCGGTGGCAACCTCCTCCGGCATGGCCGCGGAGTTCATCACCTTCGCCGCGCTGACGCAGGCCGGCGACCACATCGTGGCCGCCTCCCAGCTGTACGGCGGCACCGTCACCCAGCTTGATGTGACCCTTCGCCGCTTCGGCGTGGACACCACCTTTGTTCCCGGCACCGACCCCGCGGACTATGCCGCGGCCGTCCGGGAGAACACCAAGGCGATCTTCGTCGAGGTGGTGGCCAACCCGTCCTCGGAGGTCCAGGACCTGGAGGGGCTGGCGAAGGTAGCGCGCGACGCCGGCATCCCCCTCGTCGTCGACGCCACCTTGAGCACGCCGTACCTTGTGCGGCCGATCGAGCACGGAGCCGACATTGTCATCCACTCCGCCACCAAGTTCCTGGGCGGCCACGGCACCACCCTCGGCGGCGTGATCGTCGAAAGC
Organism: Arthrobacter sp. HMWF013; assembly: GCF_003061105.1. Classification (GTDB taxonomy): domain Bacteria; phylum Actinomycetota; class Actinomycetes; order Actinomycetales; family Micrococcaceae; genus Arthrobacter. The sequence continues at coordinate 3,204 of NZ_QAIQ01000184.1, read as the reverse complement.
GGCCGGTTTGACTGGGGCAATGGTAAGTTCCCCACCATGACCGAACCGGTGGCCTCCTACGGAAACGTCTCCTGGTGGGGCAACTTCGGCGAGTACGGTTTCCTCACCAAGCTCCGCTGTGAGCAGCTTCGCGACATCGGGCCCGCACTGTCACCGCAGTCCGCATTCCAGCTGCTGCAGGGCGTCGAAACCCTCCCGCAGCGCCTTGACGAGCACCTGAAGAACGCCCAGGCGGTGGCTGAGTGGCTGGAGGCTGACGATCGCGTGGCCTACGTGAATTTCTCCGGCCTTCCCTCGCACCCGCATTTCGAGCGTGCGAAGAAGTACCTGCCCAAGGGCCCGGGTTCCGTGTTCTCGTTCGGTGTGAAAGGCGGCCGGGCGGCCGGACAGAAGTTCATCGAAGCGCTGCAGCTCGCCTCGCACCTGGCCAACGTGGGCGATTCCCGGACCCTGGTGATCCACCCCGGATCCACCACCCATCAGCAGCTGAGCCCGGAGCAGCTCGAGTCCGCCGGGGTGCCCGAGGACCTGGTCCGCATCTCCGTGGGGCTTGAGGACATCGAGGACATCCTGTGGGATCTTGACCAGGCCCTGACTGAAGCCTCGGCAGCCGCGGCTCCGACAAGCTCAACCACCGCGTCGGACGATTCAGCCGATGAACCCGCGAATTCCTGCACGATTGGAGCGAGCGCATGAGCACCGCCGAACGCAGCTGGACCGGACCGTCCGCGCCGGATCGCCTGAACCTGCTGCGGCAGGCCAGGTCCATCGCGATCGTGGGCGCCTCGGACAAACCGTCACGGGCGAGCTACTTTGTGGCGACCTACCTGCAGTCCTCCACGAGCTACAAGGTCTATTTCGTGAACCCCGTGGTGAAGGAAATCCTTGGCCAGCCCACGTATGCGACGCTTGCCGACCTTCCGGAGAGCCCGGACATCGTGGATGTGTTCCGCAAGCACGATGATCTCCCGGGCGTCCTGGCCGAGACCATTGCTGCCGGGGCCAAGACCCTCTGGCTGCAGCTGGGATCGTGGCATGAGGAAGTGGCCGCGGACGCTGAAGCTGCCGGGCTCAACGTGGTGATGGACCGCTGCGTGAAGATCGAGCATGCCCGGTTCCATGGCGGCCTGCACCTGGCCGGCTTCGATACCGGCGTGATCTCCTCGAAGCGGCAGTTGCTTTCCTGACTGAAGTCCCCCGCTGACCATGTACGCTGCGCATCTTCGCGCCGGGTGCGTGGTCAGCGGCTGAACTTTTTCAGCCAGATCAGGCCCTGGTCAGCTTTGCCGGCCGCGGTCTTGCCCGTCTTTGCCAGCAAGGGGGCAGCGTCCTCGACCGTAGAGGTGACGGGGCCGGACTTTCCGGCCTTGTCCTGCCCGCCCGCAGCGGCAGAACCGGCATTGCCTGCCGGCTCCCCGCCATCCCCGGACGCTGCGTCCTTCGCGGCAGTACCGCCGGCGTTACCGCCTGCCGCATTGCCGGCGGCGCCGTCGTCGTTCGTTGTCGACGAGGAGCCGTCCGCCCCATTTCCCTTGCCGGCGGAACCGGAGTTGCCCTGGTGCCCCGTCCCGGCCTGGGACGCCCCGGCTCCCGGGTTCCCGGGCTGTGCGTCTCCTGGGCCGGAAGGGTCAGCCTGGCCCGCAGCGCCACCCCCGACTGCCTGATCGCCACTTGCCTGGTCCCCGGGAGTCTGCAGCTCCACAGGGAGGCCTGCGCCCTCCGGGACGGCAAGCGGAGCTGCCGCAATGGTCCAGGCGGGGCTCCAGTCAGCCAGCATCTGTTGGACAGAACTGTTAGCAGACCCGTCAGGGACCGAACCGGTGGCGGCCACTCCCGTGACGCCGAGCCCCATACCCGCGATGACGGCGAGTCCCACCACTGAGCCCCGGTGCCGGCGGAGCAGGCGGTGGCGCTCAAGCTGATGGGCCGGGCCGGACAGAAGCAGGGCCGCCAGTTCCGCACCAGGCTCGGGGACCGGGAGGGAACGGAGGGACCCCAATGAGAGCAGGGCAGAGCGGAGCCTGGCATCCGTCTCGCCGGCGTCGAGCAGCATGTCATCCACGGTCCGGGCAAGGGACCGGGTAATCACCGGGCTGGAGGGGGCATTCATGGCACCACATATTCCTTTACAGCGGACTCCTCGCGGAGTTTGACCAATGCACGGCGCTGCAGCTGCTTTACAGAACCGGCCGTTTTCCCCATAACGTCCGCGACCTGTTCGACGGTCAGGCCGCCGACAAGGCGCAGGGACAATACTTCCCGCTGCTCGTCCGGCAGACCGCTGAGCAGGTCCAGGACTTCCTGGGGAGAGATTTTCTGGAGGACTTCAGTTTCAGCCGACGTGTCCTCGCGCCGGTCCAGGTCCGGTTCGAACGGGAGTTCAATTGGTCTGCGCCGCTGCCGCCGGTGGTCATCCACCATGCGGGCGTGGGCCACGGAGAAGACGAACGTGCGAAGCCCGGCGACCCCGCCGGTGACTGTCCCGAGCCGCGGCAGGACGGCGAGGAAGACTTCCTGCATAACCGCCTCCGGATCTTCTACTCCTCGGGCTGTGAGGTAGCCCAGGACCTGTGCCGCATAGGTTCGGTACACGGTGTTGAACAGCTCCGGATCGCGGGCACGGGCACGCAATACGTCGTCTGTCAGCGCATCGGTCACGGGACGCAGGGCTTTCGGTGAAAGGGGAAGGGGTTTGCCCCGCTAACTTTACCCTCCGGTAACCGTGCTGCCGGCACCCCACGAGCCGGCTGGGGAATAAAAAGGCCGGTCTGGAACATGATGGGGGACAAGTTCCAGACCGGCGCTTCATAGGGGTAATCGCTGACACATGCCAAAGGGTTACGCCCGGTCACAAAAAACTTTGGAAATCTTTTGGGGGCCCGGATTCAGCCTCGGGCAAGGCCGGAATTCAGCCTCAGGCGGGGGCCTGCGCTGCTCCGATCCAGCGCGGCGTGGCTGCCTGCCGCCGCGGAGAATTGGCATGGGCAAAGGCGCGGAGCCTGTTCGCCGGTACCAGCTGTTCGTCGCAGGCCGGCTGGACGGCAATTGGCTCTGGTACGGGCTGCGGGCGGGCTACGGCGCGCAACGGGGAAACGCGTGAAAGGTCGGTGACCAGTCCCGTCCCGGCGCACTCACGCACCGCCGCGATCCCTGCCGCCACCGCCGGCTTGTCAGCGAACGCCTCGGATACCGCCATCACAGTTC
>NZ_QAIQ01000183.1 GCF_003061105.1 Arthrobacter sp. HMWF013 | reverse complement strand
CAGATCCGGGCCTTATGCCGGAACCGGGACGCGACAAGATCCCCGACCGGCCCGCCACGGGCCGGGTTGGGCGCGTCAGGGTCCAGGAAGTGCCCCTCCAACGCCCCCGCAGCGGCCGGGTCAAGGTTGGTGGTCTCATCCACAATCACCCGGGCATGCTGCCACGACAGCGAACCCGCCGTCAGTGCGGACAGGGTCAACGGCAAATCAGTCGTCAGTGTCAGGGATTCGGCCAGCAGGGCACCGGCGGTCCGTTCACCGACCGTCAGGGCGCACGCGACCTCCGCCACGACAGCCATCTCCTGGGCCCGATCAGAGACATCAGGAGCCGCCAGAGCCTGGGCCGCGCCTGCGTAGCCCGCGGCCGCGTGGACGGCGACGGCGGCGACCTGCGCATTGATCCGAGCAGTCAGGGCCAGCGTATCCAGCCAGCCATCAGCCTCCCGGCGCAACGGATCACCATCAGCCCAGCCGGCAGCCCCGGCAGAATCAGCAGACCCTGTGGGCCCGGTAGAATCAGCAGACCCTGTGAGCCCGGCAGAATCAGCAGACCCCGCAAGCCCGGCAGAATCGGCAGACCCTGTGAGCCCGACAGAGTCCGCGGTCCCCGGACACCTAGCGGACCCCGTGAGGCCGCCAGGCCCCGTGAGCCCGGCGGAATCCGCGCCGCGCCTGGCAGCAGCGAGCAGCAACGCGGCGGAAGCACAAACAGCCTCCGCCGCCTCAACCGCTGCCCAGTTTCCCATACCCACATCATCCCGCCGGGCACTGACAAAAACCCCGAAGCTACAGGCCTATGTGGATAACCTGGGCCCGGCGGATGACTGTCACATCCTCAGTATTTACTGGCGCTGTTAGCTGGCGCCCTTCTGCGCCACGAGTTCGATCTCCACAAGCATTTTCGGGTCCAGGAAGGGCAGGACGTGCACCAGCGCGAGGGTGGGACGGATCTCGCCGAAGACCTCGCCGTGCGCCCGGCCTGCCTCTTCCCATTTGCTGATGTCCGTGAGGTACAGCTTGGACTGGACCACGTCCTCGAAGCTGAAGCCGGCATCGGCCAGGACCGTCCCGAGTTTCTGCAGGATGAACCGGGTCTGGGTGTAGAAGTCGTCGCCCACAATGCCGTCCTCACCGCTGGCGGCCGTGGCAGAGATGAAGAGTGTGTTGTCCACCTGGACAGCCCTGGAGTAGCCGAGGGTCTGCTCCCAGACGGAGCCTGTGCCGAAAGTTTTGCGCATGGTGGGCCTTTCAGTGCTGAAAATGAGTCGGCACCACTTTAGGGCGGCTAGACGTCGAGCCGGTAAACCAGCAGCTTTATGTCGGTGCCCGGTACCAGCCAGTCACGTTCCGGGACGCGTGTGAAGCCGATTTTCCGGTACAGGCCATGGGCGCTCTCCCACGTCTTGCCGGTTGTGAGGGCCACGGCCTTAATTCCCGCGAGGGTGCGGGCGTGGTCAATGATGGCTTCCACCATGGCCCTGCCGGCCCCGCTCCGCTGAACCGCGGGGTCCACCACCAGCATCCGGAACTCCAACTCATCCGCGAGGGCGATGTCGGCGTATGGTTCGCCGGCAACTGCCAAGGTCACGGAGCCCACCACGCGCCCCGCCCGCTCGGCTACCCAGATGGTCGCCTTCGCTGCACGCTCAGCGACCTCCTGGACCTGCCGCATGTAGGGGTGGTCCGGGCTGTCGAAATACCCGGCAGCCAAGTACGAGTCCCGGGTAATCCGGGCGATGGAATCGAAGTCGGCCTCAACGGCGGGTCGGATGGTTATCTGCGGCTGCACCCGACAATGCTAGTGGCCGGGCAGGGTCAAAGCGGAAACTTCCCTGAGAGTTCCAGTGTTCCGGCGCAGGTCCAGGCCGCGAGCCTGTCGTCGTCAGTGGGTCCACCATCGAGCGGACTGGTCAGGCGGGGCCGCCGGACCCAGCAGCCGGCTTCTTCGGCGATCAGCGCGCCGGCGGAGAAATCGTGCTCGTTCAGTCCGCGCTCACCGTACGCGTCGTGGGTTCCGTCAGCCACCAGGCAAAGGTCCAGTGCGGCCGAACCGAGCCGCCTGACGTCCGCGAATCCGTCCATCAGGTTCGCCAGCAAAGCGGCCTGTTCCGTACGGACGGCGGGATCGTAGCTGAAGCCGGTGGCCAGGATCTGGCCCGCGCGGCCGGCTACGGGACCTTCCAGCCGGGTCACCCGGCCGCTTTCCTCCAGCCATGCCCCGTGTCCCCGCGCAGCGTAGTAGATGCGG
>NZ_QAIQ01000182.1 GCF_003061105.1 Arthrobacter sp. HMWF013 | reverse complement strand
GTTGTAAACATTTGGTGCACGTGACGAAACTTTTGCGTATGATGGGTGTCACACCCGCCGATCAATCTCAAAGGAGAGGCTCACCGTGAAAGAGCTGCGCATCGAAGCCAATGGCAATCTTGGTCCGATCGACTCATCCCGCATCCCGCGTTACGCCGGTGCTGCCACGTATGCCCGCCTGCCCCGCCTGGACCAGGTGGACAGGGCTGATGTGACGGTGGTGGGGGTGCCGTTCGACTCCGGGGTCTCCTACCGCCCCGGTGCCCGGTTCGGCGCCAATCATGTCCGTGAGGCGAGCCGCCTGCTCCGCCCGTACAACCCGGCCTGGGATGTCAGCCCGTTCGAAAACATCCAGGTTGCCGACGCCGGTGACATGGCGGTCAATCCGTTCAACATCAACGAGGCCATTGAGGTCATCCAGCAGAACGCGCTGGACCTGACGGCGGCCGGCAGCAAGCTGGTGACCCTGGGCGGGGACCACACCATCGCCCTCCCTCTGCTCCGCGCGGCTGCCGAGCGGGCGGGCGGCCCCATCGCCATGCTCCACTTCGACGCCCACCTGGACACCTGGGACACCTACTTCGGTGCCGAATACACGCACGGCACCCCGTTTCGCCGGGCCGTGGAAGAGGGCATCCTGGACACGGAGGCCATCAGCCATATCGGCACCCGCGGTCCGCTCTACGGCAAGAAGGACCTCGACGACGACCATCGCTTCGGGTTCGGCATCGTTACCTCTGCGGACGTCTACTACCAGGGCGTCCTCGAGACGGTGGCCAAGGTCCGCGACCGGATCGGCAACCGCCCGCTCTACATCTCCGTCGATATCGACGTCCTGGACCCCGCCCACGCCCCGGGCACCGGTACTCCGGAGGCCGGCGGCATCACCAGCCGCGAACTCCTGGAGATCATCCGCGGATTCCGCGGGATGAACCTGGTGGGCGCAGACATCGTCGAAGTGGCCCCCGCCTACGACCACGCGGAAATCACCGGGGTGGCAGCGAGCCATGTGGCCTATGAACTGGTCACCCTCATGGCGGACAATGCTGTTCCGGGGGACCGGTTCGGCGCAGCCAACGGCTACGCCGCCCAGGCCCTCGGCCAGGAGACCCGCCAGCCTGCCGGCTTCGCCGCTGGAATCAAGGAGTAGCACGCATGATTGACTTCGATCCGGGCACAGCAGCTCCCACCAAAGGCACCGGCGCACGCAATGGCGGGGATCTCGTCGTCGAGACCCTTGAAGCCCTGGGGGCCAAGACGGTCTTCGGCATACCGGGCCAGCACGCACTGGGCCTGTTCGATGCCATGGGCCGCGGGAACCTGCACTTCGTTTCCTCCCGCGTGGAGAACAACTCAGCGTTCGCCGCTGACGGTTATTCGCGCGCAACCGGTGAAGTAGGCGTCCTGTTCCTGTCCACCGGGCCCGGCGCGCTGACCTCCCTGGCCGGGCTGCAGGAAGCCTATGCAACGGGGGTGCCCATGGTGGTGGTGGCCAGCCAGATCCCGCTTGAGGGGTTGGGGGCCCGCCGCAAGGGCATGCTCCACCAGCTCGACGACCAGAAGGCCTCCGCCGCCAACGTCACCAAGAGCCAGCGCCTGATCCAGCACGCCTCCGGTATCCCGTCGGCCATCCAGGATGCCTGGACCGAGGCGATCTCCTCCCCGCAGGGGCCCGTCTGGCTGGAAATCCCGCAGAACGTCCTGCTGGATCCCATCATGGTCCCGCCGGTTGAGGACGCGCTCGCCGAAGCGGCAGACAATCCGCCCCGCGTGGAGCTGATCCGCGAGGCAGTGAAATGGCTGTCGACGGCGGAACGTCCGGCCATCATCGCAGGCGGCGGTACCCGCCGTGGCCGGGCAGAGAAGTCCCTGCTCGCCATCGCGGAGAAGCTCCGCGCACCCGTCATCTGCACGCCGGGTGGCAACGGGGCATTCCCCTGGAACCACGAGCTCTCCCTGCAGTCCTGGATCGAGGACCGCCACATGACGGACCTCCTGGAAGACGCCGATGTCCTGATCGTCATCGGCTCCTCCCTGGGCGAGGTCACGTCCAACTACTTCACGTTCGAGCCCCGCGGCCGAATCATCCAGATCGACGCCGAACCGCGCGTGCTCGAATCGAACAGCCCGGGCCTGGGCATCCGCGCCGACGCGGGCCAGGCGCTCGCCGCCCTGGAGAAGGCGCTTCAGGCAGTACCGGAAACCACGCCCAACTGGCATGGTGTCACCCCCGAAACCCTGGTGAAGGAGTCCCTGGCCAAGGTAAGGGCCCGGCTGGAATCGCAGGAACTGGGCAAGGAACTGAGGTTCATGGCCGACATCCGGGAGGCAGTCCCCGCGGACATGCAGACCTTCTGGGATATGACCATCGCGGCGTACTGGGGCTGGAGCTGCTGGGATGCCAGGGACGGCCAGTTCCACTCGGCCCAGGGTGCGGGCGGACTGGGCTACGGTTTCCCGGCCGCAATCGGCGGCGCCGTGGGCCTGGAAACGGTAGGCAAACCCGGCAGGGTCCTTGCGGTTTCCGGCGACGGTTCGTCCATGTACTCGATCTCCGAACTTGCCACAGCGAAGCAGCACAATGTGCCGGTCACGTGGCTGATCGTGGACGACGGCGGCTACGGCATCCTGCGCGAATACATGGTGGGCGCGTTCGGCAAAGCCACGGCCACCGAGTTGGCGCGCCCCGACTTCGTCAAGCTCGCCGAGGCGTTCGGCGTGCCGGCCACCCGGGTGGCCCCGGAGAACGTGGGGGATGCGCTCAGGGCGGGCTTCGCCGCTGACGGGCCCAACGTCGTCGTCGTCGAAACCCTGCTCAAAATGTTTGGCCCCACCCACCTGGACGACTGAGAACCCGCTTCAGAAACAGCGCGGACCGGCAGCTGAGAACCCCTCGAAACGGGGCTATCGGCTACCGGTCCGCGCTCGGCGTTTAAGGGCCCCTGGCTTGTTAGTTTCCTAAAGCAACCATTTTCGGATATAGTTGCCTGAGGCAAGCAAAAGAGGAGAGTTCAATCATGGCCGTCGCGCCAGACACTGCTGCGGATCTTGTCTCCCGCATTTTCGACCTCCAGCGCGTGGTCCGGTACGTCGCGAACGCAAGTTTCCGCGGCATGGATACCGGCGTGGCGGTGCAGGGCGTCCTGAGGTTCGTGGGCGAGGGCGAATCCCGCGCCACCCACCTGGCAGAGCGGTTGGGCGTCAGCGCCCCCGTCCTCAGCCGCCACATCGCGGATCTCGAAATGCAGGGGTACGTCACCAGGCGGCAGGATCCCTGCGACGGCCGCGCCCAGTTGGTTGCTTTGTCGCCGGCCGGCGTGGAGAAGCTCCGGCAGATCGAGGAGCTCCGCGCAGCCACCCTGCAGGACTACCTCAGCAGCTGGAGCCAGGAAGACGCCGAAGAAACGGCGCGGACCCTGGCGCGGCTGACGAACTCCCTCAAACTCTCAGCCCGGGCAACGGCGACCGGTCCCATCACGATGACCAAGACCCTCCAGGAGCACTGAAATGTCGAATCCACCCGCTACAGCCCCGCCCTTGGTGATGACCCACCGCCAGATCATGGAAGCCCTCACCGGGCTCCTGGCGGCCTTCTTCACCGCCATCCTCAGCAGCACCATCGTTGCGAACGCGCTGCCCACCATCATGTCCGATCTCCACGGGACCCAGACCGACTTCGCCTGGGTGATCACGGCTGCGCTGCTGGCCAACGCCGTCACCACCCCGCTCTGGGGCAAGCTGGCTGACCTCTTCAACAAGAAGGTCCTGGTCCAGCTGAGCATTGTCATCTTCGTGGCCGGCTCGGTCATGGCCGGACTGTCCGAAACCATCCCGCTGCTGCTCACGGCCCGCGTTATCCAGGGTGTTGCCATGGGTGGCCTCACGGCACTGGCCCAGGCCATCATCGGCACCATGATCCCGCCCCGGGACCGCGGCAAATACTCCGGCTACATGGGCGGCGTCATGGCAGTCGGTACCGCCGGCGGGCCGCTGCTGGGCGGCTTCATCGTGGACAGCCCGCTCGGCTGGCGCTGGACGTTCTTCGTCTGTGTGCCGCTGGCCGTGATTGCCCTCATCCTGCTTCAGGTCACCCTGAAGATCCAGCACATCAAGCGACCCGCCAAGATCGACTGGCTGGGTTCCATCCTGCTGACCTCCGGCGTCAGCCTGCTGCTCATCTGGGTCTCCTTCGCCGGCAACCCCGCCTACTACGACTGGGTTTCCTGGCAGTCAGCCGCCATGGTGGGCGGCGGCGTGGTGCTCCTGGCCCTGCTGGTGCTGGTCGAATCCAAGGTGGAACAGCCCATCATCCCGCTCAAGATCATCTCCGAGCGCACCACCGCCCTGGCCATTCTCGCCTCCGTGGCCGTTGGCATCGCCATGTTCGGTTCCACCACTTTCCTGGGCCAGTATTTCCAGGTGGCAGGCGGCGCCTCGCCCACCGAGGCCGGCCTGCTGACGCTTCCCATGATCGCCGGAAACCTCACAGGCTCCGTGGTCTCCGGCCTGCTGATCAGCCGCACCGGAAAGTGGAAGGGATACCTGATCGGCGGGTCCGTCCTGCTGATCGGCGGACTGGGCCTGGCCGGCACCATGGACCACACCACCGAACTGTGGCAGGCCGGGATCTTCACGGCAATCCTGGGCGTGGGCCTGGGCATGCTGATGCAGAACCTGGTGCTGGCAGTCCAGAACACCGTGCGGGCATCGGACATCGGAACGGCCAGCGCATCAGTGGCCTTCTTCCGCTCGGTAGGCGGCGCGATCGGCGTGGCTGTCCTGGGAGCGGTCCTGAGCAGCCGGGTCAGCCAACTCGCCACCGAGGGCCTCGCCGCTGCCGGCATCCCGGTGGCCGGCGGTACCGCCGGAGCCAGCATGGACCTGGTGGATATGCCCGCCCCGGTCCGCGAGATCATGCGGGCCGCCTACGGCGATGCCACCGCAGAGGTGTTCCTCATCTCCGCCGTCGTGGCCGTCATCGCCCTGGTCTCCGTGCTGTTCATCAAGGAACGCCCGCTGCGGCGCACCGTGGATGTGCAGCCTGATAGTCAACAGGACGTGCAGCCTGACGTTGAGCCTGATCTCCAGCTTCACGCGGACGCTGAACGCACGACGGCGGAACTCGCACCGGCGAACAGGTAACAGCCGCGCTGATGGTCATGTGAGGCCCGGTCACCCTCTCGGGAACCGGGCCTCCTTTTCCACCGCTTCAGGCTTTCTGATGAACTTTTGCCGCCGATGTTACGCGTCGGCACAGTATTTCGTAGAGTGGGGACCGTCAGGAATGTCAGCCCCGGCTGCTACTACTTAGACTCACTAATTCGCGCTTTCTCCCTAAGGACCCGTGGGCATGCTCTTCACCCTGATACGGCGCTACTCCAAGCCGTATATGCCATACATTGCCGCCGTCGTTGCTTTCCAGTTGGCGTCCACCATCGCGGCACTGTACCTGCCCAGCCTCAACGCACAGATCATCGATGAGGGCGTTTCCCGCGGGGACACCGATTTCATCTGGCGGACCGGCGGCCTGATGCTCCTGGTGGCCTTTGTCCAGGTGGGCACAGCCATCGCAGGGGTGTACTACGGCTCCAAGACGGCCATGGCTGTGGGCCGGGACCTCCGCCGCGGGGTGTTCCGCAAGGTCACCAGTTTCTCGGCCAAGGACGTGAACACGTTCGGGGCGCCCACCCTGATCACCCGCGGCACCAATGACGTCCAGCAGGTACAGATGCTGCTGCTGATGGGGCTGAACTTCATGGTTGCCACGCCCATCATGTGCATCGGCGGCATCATCATGGCCCTGCGCGAGGACCTCAGCCTGTCCTGGCTCGTCTGGGTCTCGGTGCCTGTGCTCCTGGTGGTGGTGGGCTACCTGGTGGTGCGGCTGATGCCGCTGTTCCGCTCCATGCAGAAGAAGATCGACCGCATCAATGCCGTCCTGCGTGAGCAGATCATTGGCATCAGGGTGGTCCGGGCATTTGTTCGCGAACCCTTCGAAACCGAGCGTTTCGGCGTGGCAAACAAGGAACTGACCGATGTTTCGCTGAAGATCGGGGCCCTTTTTGTCCTGATGTTCCCCGCCATTGGCATGATCCTGCATCTGTCCACGGCCGCTGTCCTGTGGTTCGGCGGGCAGCGCGTGGATTCCGGCGAGATGCAGGTGGGCGCCCTGACGGCGTTCCTGCAATACCTGCTGCAGATCCTCATGGCGGTGATGATGGGCACGTTCATGGCCATGATGATCCCGCGCGCCTCGGTGTGTGCGGACCGCATCGGGGAAGTGCTCGACGTCGAACCGTCCATCCACGACCCCGAACGGCCTGAGGCCCCCGCCACCCTTGCCGGAGTGGTGGAATACCGGAACGTCAGCTTTGCCTACCCCGGCGCCGAGTCGCCGGTGCTGAGCAACATCAGTTTCACAGCGAAGCCGGGGGAGACGGTGGCCATCATCGGGTCCACCGGTGCGGGAAAGACCTCCCTGCTGTCCCTGTTGCCGCGCCTTTACGATATTGCCGAGGGCGAGGTCCTCCTGGACGGTGTGTCCGTCGCCAACCTGGACCGGGCCGAGATCACCAGGCGGGTAGCGCTGGTGCCGCAGAGGCCGTACCTGTTCTCCGGCACCATCGAGCACAATCTTCGTTTCGGTAAAACCGAAGCCTCGGACCAGGAACTCTGGGACGCGCTTGAGGTGGCCCAGGGCGGGGACTTTGTCCGCGAAAAGAAGAACGGGCTGAACTCCCGGATCTCCCAGGGCGGGACCAACGTTTCCGGCGGCCAGCGGCAACGGCTCTGCATCGCCCGCGCGCTGGTCACCAAACCCAAGGTGTACCTCTTTGACGATTCCTTCTCCGCTCTGGACGTTGCCACCGACGCCCGGCTGCGCGCAGCACTGAAGAAAACCACCGCCGACGCCACCGTGATCATCGTGGCGCAACGGATCTCCACCATCACCGAAGCAGACCAGATCCTGGTCCTGGACAACGGCCGGATCGTGGATCGCGGAACCCATGAGGAACTCCTGGAAACCTCACCCACCTACCAGGAAATCGTCGAATCCCAGCTGAGCGTGGAGGAAATGGCATGAGCGCCCGCAAGAAGGACGCACCACTGGCGGCGGACCAGGGCACGGCTGTGACCCCCGAAACCGAGGCAACACCAGAGCTCCTCGACGACGACTTCGTTGAGGAGGAGTACAAGCCCTCCGAGGCCGACGGCGACATGTTCGGCGGGGTGCCTGCCAAGAAGGCAGAGCACTTCTGGCCTTCCGCGAAGCGTTTGATGGGGCTGCTGAAACCCGAAGCCATCGGCATCTACGCCGTGGTTGCTCTGGTCATTGTTTCCGTGATCCTGAACGTCATCGCGCCTAAGATCCTCGGCCAGGCAATGGACGTGATCTTCGGCGGTGTGGTGGGAAAGCAGCTGCCCGCCGGCGCAAGCAAGGACGAGTACGTGGAGGGCCTGCGCCAGCAAGGGCAGGACAACTTCGCGGACATGATCGCCAAGATGGAACTGGTGCCCGGCACCGGGATCGACTTCCAGAAGCTCTCGGTCCTGATCGCGATCGTCCTGGTCATGTACTTTGTGGCCAACATCTTCCTGTGGTTGCAGGGCTACGTGCTGAACCGGATCGTCATGAAGGTGATCCGCAAGCTCCGCGACGACACCGAAAAGAAGCTGAACCGGCTTCCGCTGAACTACTTCGACACGCGCCAGCGCGGTGACGTCCTCTCGCGGGTAACGAACGACGTCGACAACGTCCAGCAGGCTCTCCAGCAGGCTTTCGCCCAGCTGATCAGCTCGCTCCTGACCGTGATCGGCATCGTCATCATGATGTTCATCGTGTCCTGGCAACTCGCCCTCATAGCCCTGATCGCGCTGCCGCTCTCCGGTGTCGCCGCCGGCATCATCGGCTCGCGCAGCCAGAAGCTCTTCTCCGCGCAGTGGAAGAACACCGGTGCACTGAACGGCCAGATCGAGGAGTCCTTCTCCGGCCACGACCTCGTGCGGGTCTTCGGCCGCGACGCCGATATGCTGGCACGCTTCGAAGAACGCAACGAGGAACTCTACAAAGCCAGCTTCGGCGCACAGTTTGTCTCCGGCATCATCTTCCCGGTGATGCAGTTCGTCTCCTACCTCAGCTACGTGGGCATCGCCGTGGTGGGCGGCCTGCGTGTTGCCTCCGGTTCCATGTCCCTGGGCGACGCCACCGCTTTCATCCAGTACTCACGGGAATTCACCCAGCCGCTGGGCCAGATGGCCGGCATGGCCAACATGCTGCAGTCCGGTGTTGCGTCCTCTGAGCGTGTTTTCGAGTTCCTTGACGCCGATGAGCAGGAGTCAGAGACGGCCACCGAGCACCTGCCGGCCAAGACTGACGGGCATGTCGAATTCAAGGACGTCACGTTCAGCTACACCGAGGACAAGCCGCTGATCGAAAACCTGTCCTTCACAGCCGAACCCGGGCACACCGTGGCAATCGTCGGTCCCACAGGAGCCGGCAAGACCACCCTGGTGAACCTGGTGATGCGCTTCTATGAGCTCAATTCAGGGGCCATCACGCTGGACGGCGTGGACGTGACGCACCTCAGCCGTGCCGAGCTCCGCTCCAAGGTGGGCATGGTCCTGCAGGATGCCTGGCTGTTCGGCGGGTCCATCTACGACAACATCCGGTACGGCAACCTGGAGGCCAGTGAGGAACAGGTCATGGCGGCCGCGAAGGCCACGTTCGTGGACCGCTTTGTCCGTGCCCTGCCCGAGGGCTACAACACCGTGATCGATGAAGAAGGCAACAACGTCAGCGCCGGCGAAAAGCAGCTGATCACCATCGCCCGCGCGTTTGTGGCCAACCCATCGCTGCTGATCCTGGACGAGGCCACCAGTTCCGTTGACACCCGCACCGAACTCCTGGTCCAGAAGGCCATGGCGGCGCTGCGGACGGACCGCACCAGCTTTGTGATCGCGCACCGGCTCTCCACCATCCGGGACGCTGACACCATCCTGGTCATGGAGAACGGCAAGATCGTGGAACAGGGCAACCATAAGACGTTGCTGGCCGCGGAAGGTGCCTACTACCGGCTGTACATGTCGCAGTTCGCCGGTTCCAACGTGGAGGAATCCGTCGTGGATGATTCGACGGCGGTACACAGCTGAGCGCGCACACAGGCCCGTCCGCCCCGCAGGACACAGAGCCGCAGCGCCCGGAGCCGCAGCGCGCAGAGCCGCAGGACACGGAGCCGCAGCGTACAGATCCCCGGCGTATCGAGGTCCTTGTCCCGATGCGCTGGGGAGACATGGACGCGTATGGGCATATCAACAACGTCCAGATCGTCCGCATGCTCGAAGAGGCGCGGATCTCCGCGTTCGGCCCGCCACGCGGTGCGGGCCTGCCGGGTATCGAACCGGAAGTGTCCCTCTTTAACGATGTTCCTGAGGGGGTTCTGGCCCTTGTGGTGGACCACCGGATCCGCTACGTGAAGACCCTCGAGTACCGCAACATCCCGGCCGTGGTGCAGGTATGGATCGGCGCCGTGAAGGGCGCCAGTTTCGACATCCACTACGTGGTCCAGGACCCCGTCACCCGGGAGGACTGCGTACGGGCCAGCAGCCACCTGGCTTTCGTAGACGAGGCCACGGGCAGGGTCCTGCGCCTCACTCCGGAGCAGAAGGAGCGGATGGCGCCGTTTGCTGTCTGAATCCCCGTAAAACCTTGCGCAGCAAGCCGCGTTTCTCAAACCTTTTCTCAAAACACTGCGACGTAAGCCGTACCGGCGACTACCTCCACGTCCGCCCGGGGCGGGGGGAGGCGTTGCAGGTGGGTCTTTAGCCCGTTGCGCCGGCTTGGCGCACACTGGAAACTGAATGTCTATCAAAGGAGCGTTGGTCATGGCCAAGAACCCCCAGCATCACAAGGTCCCCAAGCAGCGCAAGAAAACCTGGAAAGAGATGTCCCCGGGTGCAAGGGCCTCTTTTGTGGCGATAGGGCTCGTGCAGATGTCCTTGATGGTGGCCGCCCAGCGTGACATCTCACGCCGCCCGGCGGCTCAGATCAACGGCCCAAAGGCGGCCTGGCGTGCTGCGTCCCTGATCAATTTCATTGGGCCAATAGGCTATTTCGTCCTGGGACGCAAGAGGCCTGGAGCAGTCAAGGGCGGGTTCTAGCGGTCGTTGCAACACCCAGAATTTTGGGAGTTGCAA
>NZ_QAIQ01000181.1:1365-7306 GCF_003061105.1 Arthrobacter sp. HMWF013 | reverse complement strand
GTCCTGGAAATCTTCTCGGCCCCGCCGGTTCCGGTGTCCGGCTTTGACGCCATCCCCCGGGCGGAACGCGCCACGGTCCTGGAGCTCAAGGATGTGCGCAAGCACTTTCCGCTGACCAAGGGCGCGCTGCTGAAACGGCGCATCGGCACCGTCAAGGCCGTGGACGGCCTCAGCTTCGACATCCGCGAGGGTGAATGCTTCGCCATTGTGGGGGAGTCGGGCTCCGGCAAGACCACCACGCTCCTGGAAATCATGGAGTTCCACAAGGACCAGGACGGCGAGGTGAGGATCGGCGGCCTCAGCAACAAGGAAGCCACCGACGCCAGGACCAGGAGCGCCATGCGGCGCGAGCTGCAGATGGTCTTCCAGGATCCCACCGGCGCTCTGGACCCCCGCTTCACCGTGTACGAGGTCCTGGCCGAACCCCTGCAGAACGCCGGGATGGACAAGGCAGCCATCCGGAAACGGATCATGGAGCTGATGAAGCTGGTGGGGCTGCAGCCCGATCACGTCAACCGGTTCCCCAACCAGTTCTCCGGCGGCCAGCGCCAGCGCGTGGGCATCGCCCGTGCCTTGGCCGTGAACCCGAAGCTGGTGGTGCTGGACGAACCCGTGTCCGCCCTGGACGTGTCCGTCCAGGCCGGCGTCATCAACCTGCTGGACAAGCTGCGCGCGGAGCTGGGCCTCAGCTACCTGATGGTGGCCCACGACCTCTCCGTGGTGCGGCACATCTCCAACCGCGTGGCGGTCATGTACCTCGGGAAGATCGTGGAGATCGGGGAAGTGGACAGGGTCTTCGACAACCCGCGCCACCCCTACACACGCGCGCTGCTCTCCGCTATTCCCGTCCCTGACCCGCAGCTCGAACGCACGCGGGAGCGGATCATCCTCAAAGGTGACCTGCCATCGCCACTGGACGCTCCCAAGGGCTGCAACTTCGCCACCCGCTGCCCTGTGTTCGCTGCGCTCCCTGCTGCCAAGCAGGAGAAATGCCTCACCTTGGAGCCGCCGCTGGAGGCTGTCCAGCCCTCGGCGGCAGTGAAAGCCCTGGAAGCGGGGCCGGTTCCGGTCCTGGACCAGCAGTTCGCCTGCTTCTTTCCGGACGGCGAACTGGACGAGGACATGCTGGTGGTCCATGAAACCGCGGAACCCCATGCACCCTAGATTTTTTCGACCCACCACAAGCACCACCACTCGCACCAATGAAGGGAAAACCATGAAGAATCTGACCAAGATTGGCGGAGCGGCAGCCATAGCGGCTGCTTTGACGCTGACTGCTTGCGGCGGTGGAGGCACGTCTACCGGACCGGAGACTGCCAAGGGGCAGGAGTCAGGCAGCGACCTCTCCAAGCTGATCAGCATCAACGAGAAGCCTGCGGCGGACCTCGAGCCCGGCGGCAAGGTCACCCTGCCGCTTGGCAACATCGGGCCGGACTTCAACGGGTTCTCCAACAACGGCAACAGCGCCGACAACTCCGCACTGCAGATCCCCATGAACCCGGTGGCTGTGAACAGCGGCGGCATCGGCGGCTGCTGGAAGGTCGACTTCATCGGCAAGGTCACGCCGAACAAGGACTTCTGCGAGTCGGTTGAGAGCGAAGTCAAGGACGGCAAGCAGACCGTCACCATCAAGGTCAACGAGAAGGCCACCTACAACGATGGCACTCCCATCGACATCAAGGCTTTCCAGAACACCTGGAACATCCTCAAGAGCCCGGATGCCGGTTACGACATCGTGAGCTCCGGAGCCTACGAATTCGTTGAGTCCGTTGAAGCTGGCAGCAGCGACAAGGAAATCATCGTCAAGACGAGCCAGCCGGTCTACCCGGTGGACTCCCTCTTCTTCGGCCTGATCCACCCGGCCGTCAACACCCCCGAAATCTTCAACGAGGGCTTCGTTGGCGAAATGCACCCTGAGTGGATGGCCGGTCCGTTCAAGCTGGACCAGTACGACACTGCAGCCAAGACGGTAACCCTCGTTCCCAACGACAAGTGGTGGGGCACCAAGCCCGTGCTGGCAAACGTGGTCTTCCGGCAGCTGGAAACCAGCGCCCAGATCGCAGCCTTCAAGAACGGTGAGATCGACGGCATGTCTGCCAACACCATCTCCTTGTACAAGCAGCTGGAAGGCACCAAGGACTCCGAGGTCCGCCGCGGCCAGCGTCTCTTCGCCGGTGGCATGAACATCAACGCCCAGAAGATCACCGACGTGGCAGTCCGCAAGGCGATCTTCGCCGCCGTTGACCGCGAAGCCCTCCGCAAGGTCCGCTTCAATGGCCTGAACTGGGAAGAGCCCAGCTCCGGTTCCATGATGGTCCTGCCGTTCTCCGAGTACTACCAGGACAACTACCCTGTGAAGGAAACGGGCGCGGATGCAGCCAAGAAGGTCCTGACCGACGCCGGCTACACCGCCAACGCCGCAGGCATTATGGAGAAGGACGGCAAGCCGGCCGCGTTCAAGATCAGCAACTTCGGTGACGATCCCACCACGCTCGCCTTCACCCAGACCCTCCAGAAGCAGCTCCAGGCCGGCGGCATGGACGTTGGGATCGACCAGCGCGCCTCTGCCGACTTCGGCAAGGTCATCGGCGGACGCGACTTCGACATGAGTGTCTCCGGCTACACGGTTGGCCCGGACGCCACGGACGCCGTCAAGCAGTATTACGACTCCAAGGTCAACGAAAACGGCCTCGGCGACGCTGAACTGGACAAGAAGATCGCTGACCTGGCCTCCATCGAGGACAACGTGGAGCGCAACAAGGCAGCCATGGAAGTTGAAAAAGAGCACATGGCCAAGTACTTCTCCATGGGTGTTGTGATGAACGGCCCGCAGATCTCGTTCGTCCGCACCGGCCTGGCCAACTACGGACCGTCCCTGTTCCAGAGCCTCTCCCAGGTTCCGGACTGGACCACCATCGGCTGGGAAAAGAAGTAACTCCCACCCCACCCCCGGGACGCTCTCTCACTTAATGCAGGTTTTGGGCACACGCTCTCTCACTTCCTTGAAGGAAGTGAGAGAGCGTGTGCATTTAAGGCACATCGAGTGAGAGAGGGTGGCGGGGTAGCGTTGGGCTATGACCGGCACCGAACCTGAACGCACCAACCACACCCTCCGCACCAACCGCACCCTCCGCACCGCCGTCGTCGGCTTTGGCCTGTCCGGCAGTGTCTTCCACGCGCCGCTGATTGCGGCGGACCCCCACTATTCGCTGGACGTCATCGCTACGTCCGACGCCGGCCGGCAGGCTGCCGTCACGGAGCGGTACCCGGGCACCAAAACAGTGCCCGACGGCGACGCTGTTCTTGCGTTGGCCGGCGAGCTTGATGTGGTGGTGCTGGGGACCCCGCCCGCCACCCACTACCCGCTGGCCAAGGCTGCACTTGAGGCCGGGCTCGACGTCGTGGTGGACAAACCCTTTGCCGTCACGAGCGCGCAGGGACGGGAGCTGATCGCCCTGGCGGAACGGCTGGGCCGCGTACTCACGGTCTTCCAGAACCGCCGCTGGGACGGGGATTTCCTCACGGTCCGGAAGCTGCTGGCCGGGGAAGCCCTGGGAAGCGTGACCCGCTTTGAGTCCAGTTTCGAACGGTGGTCCCCGGACACCGCAAAGGCGTGGAAGGTAGACGCCACGGCAGCGGACGGAGGCGGTGTGCTGTTCGACCTGGGCACGCACCTCATTGACCAGGCACTCCTGCTGTTCGGCCCGGCCACTGTGGCCCACGCTGAGCTGCAGGCGCGCCGTCCCCACGAGAAAGTGGACGACGACGTCTTCCTGGTCCTCAACCACGAGTCCGGCGTGACCAGTCACCTGAGCATGAACATGCTCTGCGCGCAGCAGGGTCCGCGCTTCCGCATCCTCGGGTCCACGGGAGCGTTCACCAAGCACGGAATCGACCCGCAGGAGCCGTACATCGTGGCCGGCGGCAGCCCGCTGGACGAGGAGTTCGGCGTCGAAGCGCCGGAATGGGCGGGAGCACTGGGCCGCGACGGCCATCTCGAGGCACTGCCCACAGAGCGCGGTGCCTACCCCGAGTTCTACCGGCTGCTGGCACAGAAGATCCTCGACGGCGGCTCGGCCTCAGTCCTCCCCGTCCCGGTAGAACCCGCAGGGCCGGTAGAGGCCCTCAAATTAATCGAGCAGGCACGGGAACTGGCTGCAAAGGTGCGTTAACGGCCGAAACGGAGGCCATCCGGAAGCGTGCGTCAGAGCGACGAAGGAGCAGCACGCGGGGATGGCCGCCGTTTCGGGTGGCACTAAGGGCCTTACGCGGAGACCAGTTCGTGCCAGTCGGCTACGAGCGGCAGGCCGTGGGCCTCGGAGACGGAGTGGTGTGCCACATGTCCGGCTGCGATGTTGAGGCCGGCGGCGAGGGCGGGGTCGCGGTCGAAGGCGGCTTTGACGCCCAGGTTGGCCAGTGCAACGGCGTACCGCAGCGTGACGTTGGTCAGCGCGTAGGTGGACGTGTTGGGCACCGCGCCGGGCATGTTGGCCACGCAGTAGAAGATGGTGTTGTGCACCTTGTACGTGGGTTCCTGGTGGGTGGTGGGGCGGGTGTCCTCGAAGCAGCCGCCCTGGTCCACGGCGATGTCCACCAGCACGGAGCCGGGCTTCATGCGGGAGACCAGTTCGTTGCTGACCAGCTTGGGGGCCTTGGCGCCGGGGATCAGCACCGAACCGATCACCAAATCGGCGTCCACCACTGACTTCTCGATCTCGTATTTGTTCGAGGCCACGGTCTTCAGGCGGCCCTGGTATTGGGCATCGAGTTCACGGAGGCGGTTGATGTTGATGTCCAGGATGGTGACGTCGGCACCCAGGCCCAGGGCCATGGCCGCAGCGTTGGTTCCGGCAACGCCAGCGCCGAGGACAACTACCTTGGCGGGACGGACACCCGGGACGCCACCGAGCAGTACGCCCTTGCCGCCTGCGGGAGCCATCAGGGAAGTGGCGCCAACCTGGACGGAAAGCCGGCCGGCGACCTCGGACATCGGGGCCAGCAGCGGCAGTGCGCGGCCATCCTGGACGGTTTCGTAGGCGATGGCGGTGACGCCGGAGTTGATCAGTTCCCGGGTCAGTTCCGGTTCGGCCGCGAGGTGCAGGTAAGTGAAGAGGATCAGGCCCTTGCGGAAGCGGTGGTATTCCGCTGCTACGGGTTCCTTGACCTTCATGACCATGTCGGCGCGGGCCCAGACATCGTCCGCGGCAGCGACGATTTCGGCGCCGGCGATGGCGTATTCCTCGTCCGTGATCCCGGAACCAAGACCTGCGCCGCGCTCCACCAGGACTGTGTGGCCGTAGGTGCGGAACTCGTGGACGCCGGCGGCGGTGATGGCCACGCGGAATTCGTTGTTCTTGATCTCTTTGGGGACACCGATGATCATTTTGGGCTCCATGTTCACCAGGCCAGCGGCCCGGAATCGCGGGAAAATTCGTACTTCCAGAATAAATCCGGATGTGACCCAGTCGACAGGAAAGAGGGATTGGCCCCAGGGCGGCATCCGCGCCATTCCGCGGTTTTCATCCCACAGTGCTCGACATTTGTTCAGCCTGAGGGCGTCAGGTGTCGCCTCGTGTCCGTTCGTCGCCGCGGCCCGCAAAGCAGTAGTGTTGCCCCATGCAGCAGCAGGATGTGGAACAGCTTGTGGAACAGGTGGCCGGGAAGCTGGGACACGGACTTTCGCTGGAAGATCTGGACGGCCTGCTGCTCGCCTACAGCTCCAACCAGGCCCACGCGGACCGGGTCCGGGTCAACTTCCTGCTGAGCAAGAGGGTGCCGGCCGATGTCAGCGCCTGGCAGCTTTCCCATGGCATTGCGACGGCGGTGCGTCCGTTGGCGATCCCAGCCAACCCGGATCTCGGAATGCTGGGCCGGATCTGCGTTCCGCTGATGGTGCGGGGATTCCGCGTGGGCTACCTGTGGGTCCAGCAGGATTCGGAGG